>DBWE01000217.1:0-10502 GCA_002308315.1 Clostridiales bacterium UBA1246
GCGCCGGTCGGGTCCGAAAACAGGCCCGGCCGGCGCTTTCTCTGAAGCCGTATGTGCAGAAAAACAAATTTCCGTGAACAAAAGCCGGGGCGACTTTTTTCAGTCTTCCCCGGCTCCTGTTTTCCCGGGGCTGTCCTGTTGCAGCCCCTTTCGGTACAGTGTCCGAATTATTCTTTTTTGAACTCCATGTATTTCCTTGCCGTGATCCACAGCTCGCTTTCGTTGAGAGTTCTGTAAATACCCTCGCGGATCATCTGCGTAGTGATGACGGGATTATCCTTGATCAGCCTGCCGAGCACGGCGTCGGTCAGAAATTCCGCCTGCTTTTCCGTCAGCTTTTCTCCCGTGCCCTCGTTGGCCTTCATGATGCTGTTTATTACCTTCTCGTCGTCGTACAGTACGATATTCCCGTTTCGTTTCGTGATCTTCATCTTATCAACCATCGCCTTCTTTATATATTTGCGGAGCGTTTAACTCATTTGTCTCTGCCGCCCGGACGTATCATCCGTATAAGAAGTATACATCGCGGGCAGAAAAAATGCAAAGGGCTCCGGTGATAATGATACGCTATGCGGCAAAACCGCTTCAGTCGGCGGAGTTTACGATCACCGTGCGCGTCTGTTCGACGTAATCCACGCCGAAGTCCAGAGCGGCGCCGAGATCCCGAAGCCTGAAAAAGTTGTTTCCGCCTATCACCGCCATATCGCAGGGCAGCAGCCCGCCGTCAACGTACAGAAGCCAACGGCTCGGCGCGGCCGTGGAGGCTTTGTCCTCTCCGATCTGCCTTTCCCCGCCGACATATTCGTATCTTTCTCCTTTTCGCGCGTATACCGCGCGCAGCTCCGGGTCGAAGGCGACGGAAAAGCCGCTGCCGGTGCCGTCCGTGAGCGCGGCGATATCCCGCAGCTTGAAATAGTTGCTTCCGTCTATGTTATACGCCTCAAGGGTGACCGTTTCTCCGTTGAAAACGAGCCGCTGGTCCGTCGCCCTCACGCTGCCCACCGATGAGGGCACGGCCATAAAGCCGCTGCCTCCGAAGGAGTTCAGGGCAGCTTCGTTCAGCGTCTCCTCCGAGGCTCCGCTGCTGTTTGGGCTGTGCCCCTCCAGCCGCACGAGTCCGCCGGCAAGGCTCACCTCTCCGCTTATGACCTTCTCCGTATGCAGGCAGCGGGCATTCAGGCTTCCGTCCGTGACGCGCACGGAGTCCGCGCAGACCGCGGGCACGTTGTCGCTGTCGGTATATATCAGCACGCTGCCGCCGTCGACGATCACGCTGCCCGCGTTCACCGCGCCGCCCTCAAAGCCGAGAAGGTCCGTTTTCTTTATCTCGGCAAGCCCGCCGCTCAGCGTCAGAACTCCTCCCTCGGACCATATCGCGGAATTGCCGATGCGGGCCGATATGCGTATTCCGCCCTCTCCCGCAAGCTCCAGGGATCCGTCGAAGACGAGCGTCGGCGCCGCGTTGTTCCTTTCCTCGCTCAGGCCTATGAGCGCGTTTTCGCCCCACATGATCATGCGGCAGCCGTCCTCGGCGGTGATAAGCGTCCTTTCTCCCGACAGGACGCACCCGTCGAGCGTAAGCTCGGCGCCCCGGCGCAGGACGATCGCCATGTCCTCCCCCGATCCCGTCAGCGTGACCGCGCCGTTTTCGGCGATCTCCAGCGTCCCGCTCGAGCCGTAGGCGAGGGCATATCTTCCCTCCGTCAGCCGCTCTCCCGCCGATACCTCCACGGGGCGGTACACCGCCCTGACGGTTATATCGGCCCGGCCGAGACGGTAGGGGCTCCAGAAGCCGGTATACCCCTCCTTTTGCGGCAGCGGGGGCTCGTCGACGGATATGTCTCCGGGAGCGTAGCTCAGCTCCGCGACGGTTTTGCCGTCGGCGACGAACACGGCGGTAAAGCTGTCTTTTTTCGGCGCTGCCGGAGCTTCCCTCGGGACATAGCCGAAATCGGCTCCGTCCTCGGCCGGGGACAGTCCGCTTATCTCCGCCTCGCTTCCCGCCCTGCCCACGCAGTCGTCAAGCACCCGCGCAGGGAAGGTATCCGGGGCCGTGAGCTCTCCGCAGCAGGAGCAGTTCGTCATCGTCAGATACTGCGCGTTGCCCACCAGCAGGCCCGCCGCCGCGTTTGACGCGGCGGAGCTGACCCTGACCGACCCCGTGTTCCGGCTGTCCTCGATACGGGAGCTGCGCCGCCCGACGGTATATCCCGCGAGACCGCCGGTGTAGCGGTCCGCGCTGACGATATCGCCCGCGTTGCCGCAGCGCAGCATCGTTCCGCTGAGCTTGCCTGCCACCCCGCCCGTGCCGCTGCTTCCGCTGCCCTCGGCTGTGATCGTGCCGAAATTGAAGCAATCCTCAATGACGTCCTCTCCGCTGTAGCATACCGCGGCGAGGCCGCCGACGGAGCACTGCGCCGTCACGTCGCCGTAGTTGCGGCATCCGCGCAGGATCGTGCCGCCGGAAATATGGGCGCACAGTCCTCCGGCCATACTGCCGGACACCCTGACCTCTGCACGGTTGTCGCAGCGCAGCAGCAGGCTGTTTTCCGCGCTCGCGGCCACGCCCGCGGCATATGCAGCGGCGGCCGGGCAGGATGACAGGCCGAACACCGTAAGGTCCCTCACCTCCGCGTCCTTCAGAAACCCGAAAAACGCGGACGAGCTGCCCTCGGAAACGGCGAGCATGTCGCTTATCGCATGCCCCGCGCCGTCGAAGGTGCCGCGAAACGCCTTTTCGGAGGACGCTCCTATGCCCGGCCAGCGGCGCAGGCCGACGGTACCGTCCGTGTTTGCCAGAGATATATCTTCGCCGAGCGTGACGGTCTCGCCGTAAAAGTCGCTGACTCCGCCGTTCACGAGCAGCGCCAGCCCGGCGAGCGAGGCGGCGTCGGAAATCACGTAGCTCCCGCTGCGGTCATACCAGCCCGTATCCGCCAGAGAGAGCCAGCTTTTATGCCTTGTGCCGCGCACGGCGGATATGTTCACGTCTCCCTCGCCTGTGACGATAAACACTCCGTTTTTCACGCTCTCGCAGTTTTCCGCATAGTACACGTACTCGTCGGTATACTCCATATCCACGTCGTCCGGTCCCGCGTCGTCATAACCGCGGGCGGTGACCGTGATCACGTTTTCCTGAAGCAGCACCGCTCCGTCCGCCAGCGGCTCNNCGGCTCGTTTTCGCGGCGGGTCAGCTCGCCGCCGTCGAGGCCGTATCCGGTGCGGCGCACGCTTATGCGTACGTCGCGGTCCTTCTGTATGTGCAGCGTGCTCTTTCTTATCTCCGTAAACTCCGCGCCGAACTCGCTGTCCCCGGTGACCGTCCAGAAGTCTCCCTTTATCGCCTTGCCGTTCACGGTAAAGTATCTGAGGGTATAGCCCGTGTCCGCGGCGGCGCTGAGCTGTATCAGCGTGCCCGAGGGAACGCTGCCCATTTCGCTGCAGGCGACGCTGCCGCCCCTGCATGCCGCGTCGGATACCTCGCACGTCTCCCGGCTGCCGCCCGCCTGATACCACAGCACCGGGAAACCGTCGTTTATGCCGTCCGTGTCCGCGGCGAAGGCGCCGCCGTTCCCGTTCAGCTTTTCGATGAAATCGGGACTTTTCAGCTCCCGCTCCGACAGAGCGGAGACGTCGAGCGTCAGCTTTGCCGCGGCCGTGCCGGAATACCAGCCTCCGGAGGCGGGGTCGTCGTCGCAGCCGCTGAGATAATAGCAGTTTATCACGCTGTAGCTGCCGNNCTGCCGCTGTCGTGACCGCCTATCGCGCGGCCCCGCAGCGCGCCGTTTGAATTTATCACGCCCGTATTGTAACAGTTGTAAATGTCAAGCCCGTCGTTGGAGGCGCATATGCCTCCCGCGGGGCAGGAAAATACCGTGCTGACGCTGCCGGCGTTATAGCAGTTGCGTATGACGCCGCTGCCCCAGCCCGCGCCGACTATGCCGCCCACGCCCTTTGCGTCGGTATTGAGCACGTCGGCGAAATTCGCGCAGTTTTCAACGATCACTCCGTTCGAGGTCTTTCCTATGCGTCCTACTACGCCCGCTACCATGCGCCGTCCGTAAATATATCCGCTGCCTACCGCGACGTTGCGCACCGCGGGCTGCCAGCCGTCGTCGAAATCGGCTGATATGCCGCTGACGTCTCCTCCGCCTCCCAAAAAGCCCACCAGACCTATCGCCATGCTGTAGGGAAAGCCCTTCGCCGCGTAGCGCAGACAGCAGATATTTTTGACCGTGTGGCCCAGGCCGTCCAGCACGCCGTTGAAGCGCGTGTCGAGCACGAAGCTGTCTCCCTCCGTCTGCTCCGGATCCATGGAGAATTTCCCGCCTATCGGAGTCCAGTTGGGACCGGACCACGCTCCCGAGGCGTCCTTTGCTCCGCCCATGTCCATATCCGCGGTGAGGTATACGGTCTTATGGGCGAAATCCACCTCGGAGCAGTAGACGGTGTCGCTCACGTTGCCGCCGCCCGCTCCCACCAGCATCACGTCCGGATAAGCGGTGCAGGATATGAGCCTGCGCTCGCCCTTTATGAGCCATTCGGGCGTGTGTACGTCCGTCATGCCGTTTACCAGCGCCGCAAGTCCCGCAAGCTGCGCCGGCGTGGACAGGCGGTACTCCGTCTCATCCGGGTCGTACCAGGATATATCCACCGCGCCGTCCCACACCTTCTCCGAGAAAAAGGCCGCGCGGACGGTGACGTCGGCGTCCGGCATGATAAAGGAAAATTCGTGCCCGCCGAGCTCCGCGTATTCCGTTTTGTCCCCGTATTCGATCCGCACCGTGGCGATATCCATGCCCGGGAGCGGCAGTGCCTCGCCGCTGACCCGCTCTCCCGCCGGGGCGGAGCTTACGGACAGGACTACCGTGCCCCCGCTCGCTTCCTCCGCGGTCACGCCGTGCTCCGAAGCCGCGCGGACGGGCGCCGCCAGCAGAGCGGCGATCAAAAGCAGAGCAAATACCCGTTTCACCGTCCGTCCTCCTCTATTATGTAATACGTGCCGGTGGCGGCGTCGTAATAAACCGCACCGAGCTTTTCCAGCTCGCCCTCTCCCGCGGCGGAGTCGCTGCGGGTCATGTCGTCCTCGGTAAAGGTCAGGGCGTTCTCCGTTTCGGGATCGCTCCCGCCCCTTACCGCGCTGATATCCACGTTCCAGTTCAGTATCAGCGCCAGCATTATCCCGACCGCGAGCACGAGCATGGCGTCGGAGAGATTGGCAACTCCGTCCATGGGATTGACTTCCGCCTCTTCCTCGCGGCGCAGACGCCGTTTTCTAAGCATCCTTCTCCCTCCCGACGAGCTTCATGTTTTCGAGCAGGCATTCCGCCGCCGTTTCCAGCTCGCTTTCGCTGCGCCTGTACCAGCGTCTGCGCACGGCGGATATCACCGCGGCGACGGCCGCCGCGAGCAGGCCTGCAACGGTGGTGTCAAAGGCCGTGAGCAGGGAGCGCGAAAGCGTGAAGGTATCTCCGTTTCCGAGAGCGATTATCCCCGGCCCGAGCGGTATGAGCGTGCCGAGCAGACCGAACATGGGTCCGAGGCGGGCGATAAGGTCGGTAAGGCGTACTATGCCCCGCCAATGCTCCTCCTCCGCGTCCAGCAGCTGCGCCGCCATGGCCTCGCGCATGGGCGGGGTAAGCTCACCGTGCCCGGTAAGCTCGAGCAGCAGCTCCTTCTGCCTGCGCAGCAGACCGGAGCGGGCTATCTCCGTTCTCATTTCCTCAACGCTTTCGCAGGCGCGGAGCCCGTCCAGCAGCTTCGGCAGCTCCGGTCTGAGCTTCCGTCTTTCTCCGACCGCCTCCGCGAACAGCCGGCCCAGCATGAATACGGACGCCGCCATGAGGATTATCAGTATTATGACCACCGGCTTTTCCATGCCGTCGGATATCGCGCGAAGTATATCCGAAAGCCCGAATACGCTTTCTTCGCCTTTCATTTGTTTTTCTTCTCCCTTCCGTGGAAATATGCCGATACCGCGCCCCGGCACGCCCCGGCCGCGAACAGCAGCGCGAATGCCGCCGCAGCGGCTGGGNNGCTGCGCTTTTTTCTTCCGGTCCGACCAGACGCAGCTGCACCGCGTCCTCGGCCGGAGCCTGTTCGCGCCAGTTCATCACGTCGCCCTCGTCGGAGTCTGTCGGGACGTCATGCTCGAGTATGCTGTTGACCCACTCCGCGTATTCCGTCTCGGCCATGAGTCGGGAGGAAAGTATGTATACGCCGGCGTCGTTTTCGGAATAGGCGACTTCGGCGCTCTCCGTTTCCGGCTCGGGGGGCTCTTCGCTTTCCCGTTCCGGCTCCGTTTCCGGTTCGGTCCCGCTTTCCGCTTCGGGCGCGGTCTCGGGAGCATACTCGGTTTTCTCTTCCGGCTCCGGCCCGACCGGAGGCTCCTCCGGCGGCCTCTCCTCCCCGCCGGGCGGCTCGTTTTCCGCCGCCGCGCCCGTATCCGGCGGCGCTTCGCTCTCACCGGCGCTTATGCCCGCTCCGCCGCCTTCCCCGACCCTTACCGTGACGCTTATCGTCTCGTCTCCGATCACGGCGCTTATCACGGCCTCGCCGGGCGCTTTCGGCACGAGGTTCCCGTACAGGTCCGCCTCGACTATATCGCTGTTGTTGCTGCTCCACACGAGCGTGTCGAGCAGATTTTCCTCCAGCAGCGAATCGGCGGCGGCTACGTTCAG
Organism: Clostridiales bacterium UBA1246; assembly: GCA_002308315.1. GTDB lineage: Bacteria > Bacillota > Clostridia > Oscillospirales > Oscillospiraceae > UBA1246. Next base: position 6,681 of record DBWE01000217.1, read on the forward strand.
CTGGACTCTGAAATCCTGACCCACCTTAAGGTCAAGGTTGCTCTCGACGTCAAAAACGGGCCTTCCCGCGAAGGTCACGTCTATCGTATGAACGTATTTTGCCGCCTGCATCGTGCGCGCCTCGCCGGGCTCCGTCTGGCCGAAAAGAAGCCGGAAACGGCCGGTGGCGTTCATGAAGTCAAAGCCGCGCTGCGAAAACACGTCGCTGCGCGCATCCCATTCCCAGTTGTCCTCCAGCGCGAGCATACAGTCCACGCGCTGGGCGCCGTCCTCAAGCTCTCCGCCGTGCAGCGGTCTGAGAACGCCGTCCTCGTCGGCGGACAGATTGGGATAGTAATACCTCGGGCGGTCAAGCAGCTCTTCCTTCTGAAACGAGGTCCATGCGCCGACGGACTGATCGTCGGTCCAGAAGCTGAGCTCGATAACGCCGGACAGGTCCACTCCGGCGAGCTCCAGCAGATCGGTCAGCAGGAAGCCTCTCGCGGCGCACAGCGCGACGCGGCTGCCGCTGCAGTAGCTGTAAAGCAGCTCGTGCGTGGCAAGAGCTCCGTCGTACATATCGTCCAGCTCCCGCCAGTTGAAGCTTGCCTTTTCATAGTACGGCCCTCCGACATAACCCACGCGCACGGTGATATCGTCCGTCGCTATGGCCGCCCCGGCCCTGAGGCGCAGAGACGGGGCGAACAGAAGCAGCGCAAGCAGCAGGGCGGACAGGCGTTTTTTCATGAATTCCTCTTTCCGGAGGAATTGGCCAGCATGGCCTCCGCCTCCCCGCGCGTCAGCTCGGTATTGTAAAACAGCGAATAGAATTCCGTCGCCTTTTCCGCGACGTCGTAATCGAATACTTCCGGATAAAGCAGGTTCCCCAGCCACCATATGCCGAGGATACGGTTTACCGACGGAGGATTGGACATCCAGTTGTAGGGCAGACAGGGTATCTCGTAATATCTGCCCTCCCTCACGGCCCTCAGCTCCGACCACACGGGATCGTCCTCAAGCAGGGAATACGGGCCGCCCTCGCTGAGCAGTATCACGTCGGGATCGAAGTTATACAGCTGCTCATAGCTTATCGTGTTCCCGCCGCCGGCGTTGCTCAGCTCCTTTTCGGGCACGACGATCGCGTTTATGCCCCCCACGAGCTCTATCACGTCCGCCTGCACGGAGCCGCGCGCGTTGCAGTTGAGCCCGCCGGTGCCGCTGCCGTACATGACGGTGAGCCTTTCGTCCTCCGGTATCTTCGCGGCGAGAGCCTTCGCCGTTTCAACGGTGTTTTCGACATATGCGGCAAGAAGCTCTCCGCGCTCCTCTCTGCCGAGGAGCCTGCCGAGCCTCCTGTAAGCGTCGGCGAAGCGGTCGAGAGTGGTCTCCAGAAACACGGTGGGTATGCCGCACTGCTTCTGTATCCTGTTCATGTCGGCCGCATGGCCCTTTTTCCTGTCGCCGAGGTCTATTATCACCTGCGCGTCCGCCGCAAGCAGGCTTTCCATATTGAGCGTGGCCTTGCTGCCGTAAAATTGTCCGAAGGTGGGCAGCGCGGAATAGTATTCCGGAAGATAGCGCAGCTGTCCGCTGCCCGGAGTGCTGCTCAGTCCCGCGAGCAGATCCGGGGCTATGGCGGTGAGTATCATCTGAGCCACTATGCCGGAGGGCGCTATCCTGCTTATATCCGCGGGTACCGTGACCTTTCTCCCGCAGTCGTCCTCAAAGACGACGCTCTCGCCCTCGACCTCTGTCTTCGGCACGCCGCAGGAACAAAGCAGCGACGCGGCCAGCGAGACGATGAGCACGAGAGCCGTTACAGACGTTTTTTTTCTTTTCATTTGACCTTACCCGTTCATTTTTACATAATGATCCGATCCCTACTGACAGCGGAAAGCGGGAGGATATCGCTATCCTCCCGTATCCTTATATAAATATGAGATCAATCCTTTTCAAGAACGGTCTGACAAAATCTCGCGAGCAGAGCTGCCGCCTCGGCGCGCGTGGCCGTGGCGAGGGGAGCGAGCTCGTCGGCCGTTCTGCCCTCCACCAGACCGGCCGCGACGGCCCAGCCCATTGCCTCCTTCGCCCAGGGGTGGACGTCGCCGGAGTCGGCGTAGCCGCCGATGTCGGCTCTGACGGCCGTGTCTATTCCCGCAAAGACGCAGTAGCGGTAAAGCATGACGACTATCTGTTCTCTCGTTATACTGCTTCCGGCGTCAAACCTGTTTCCGCCCACGCCGTTGACTATGCCCGCGCTGCCCGCCCATACGGCGGCGTCGTGGTACCAGTTGGCCGGCTTTACGTCAGCGAAGGGCTCCGCGTCGGTTTTCGGCTCTCCGGCGATACGGTAAAGTATCTGCACGAGCATCGCGCGGGTCAGATCGTCGTCGGGACTGAACCGTCCCTCCGCGGTGCCTATCATGAGCTTGTTTTCGGAAACATACTTTATCGACGGCGCGGCCCAGTGGTTCTCTTTAACGTCGGTGAATACCGGGGAAACGCCGGTGTCGGCGTTCTCCTCCGCGTTTCCGCCGCCGGAGCCGCTGCCGGAGCCGGGATCGCCGTCTTCGCCGAGATCCTTGGAGGTGCCCACGCTGCCCTCGGGGGCGCTGTCATCGCACACCACGGTGAGCTCGAGCACTCCGGTGGGGCTGCGGGCGCCCGCGGGAGCGTCGGAGGCGTCCGTGAACTGGGACGCGCCTATGCCGTATACGAAGCGCAGCATCCCGGAATCGTACGCCTTTGCGGCGACTGCCTTGACCGAATCCGCCGTAACGACGTCCAGCGCGGCGCTCTCCCAGCTTATCGCCAGGCCGGAGGGAACTATGCTGCTGCCTCCGTTGTCGTCGACGAACAGGTTCTTGGCGACTATATCGTCATAAGTCGGATAAGATTTGGTATATACGCCGTCGCTGCAGGTGAACTCAAGGTAAGAGCCGCTCTTCCAGTCGGCCGCGGCGCCCGCGTCCGAAAGCAGACTGTCCAGCTCGACCACTTCCGTCGCGACTATGGTGGACCAGCCGGAGCCCTTATAGAACAGATATGCCCAGCCGGATGCGTTGGCGCTGCTCATCGCGCCGAGTTCTTTCTTCGTGTATTCCCTGAGAAGCTCGGTCTTGCCGTCCTTGCCCCTGCGGAGGCTCACTCTGAGCGCCGTTTTGCCGCCGTCTCCGTTTCCGCCGCCGGAACCCGTTCCGCCGCCGGAGCCCGTTCCGCTGCCGGAGTCCGTTCCGCCGCCGGAGTCCGTTCCGCCGCCGGATGCTTTTTCGGTCAGCGTCAGAGTAACGCTCACCGCCGTTTTTGCGACGGTCACGCTGCCGCTGAGATCTCCGCAGCCTTCCGCGCTCGCGGTATACGAGTAGCTTTGTCCGAGCTTGACCGCGTAGCTTCCGTCGCTCTCCGCGGCCAGCTTTTTGCCCGCGGCGTCTTTCACCGTGACCGCGGCCGACGCGGGAGTCAGCGTGAAGCTCAGCGTACAGTCGGCGTCGGGAGCGACCGTCTTAAGTCCGCTCACCCAGAGCTTAGGGGCGCTGCCGTTAAAGGCGCATTTGAAGCCGCCGTCGGTGATCTTTTCCGTCTCGCCGTCCATTTGGCTCCATATGATCCAGCAGTCCGCGGCGGGGTAGTCGACGCCCGGAGTCACCTCGGCGGCAAAGCCGGAGGCGTCTGAGAAGGTATAGGTCACCGTGTCCGCCGCGATGCCGTATACGTCGGCAAGCGCGGCGAAATTTACGCCCCGTACGGTAAAGCTGCCCTTGGTGCTGCTCACTGACGCAGTCGTACCGTTGGCCTTGAGCTGGTCCTCGGTATAGCCTATGCCGGCTATCGTGACCGCCGCTT
>DBWE01000217.1:10535-16989 GCA_002308315.1 Clostridiales bacterium UBA1246
ACCGCGCTGCGCAGCATGCTCTGAGACACCGCGCCGTCGGTGGACATGCTCCAGGTTATCATCGCGTCGGACCAGCCGCACTCCGAATTGGCAAGCAGCGGTGAGGAGAAGGAATCGTCCGTATCGGTGAAAACGCAGGCAGCCGTATCGGAGCTGCCGAAATTGGAAAACAGGTCGGCCAGCGTGATGCCGGTGACGGTGCTTTCCGTATCTCCGTTTTTGCCCTTGGAGATCAGCGTGCGCGTCTGCGCAAAGGGCAGCATATCGTCAACGGTCAGCGGGACCCCGTCAAGCATGAGCGCCGTATCGGACGCCGCGACGTATCTCGCGCCGATGGCCGTATCTCCGGTCACGGTATAGTGAACCGTATGCGGCGCCGCGGTCCCCGCGCCGCCTATGGAGGCGCCGTTTGCCGTAAAGCCGGCGAAATTGTATCCGTCCTCGTCGGCGGCGGTCAGCTCCAGCTGCGTGCCGGGAGCAGTCTGCGCTCCGTCGGCAAGGGCGCTTCCGCCCGCTTTCACCGTTATGCCGCCCACGTCGGGAGCCGTTACGGTCACCGTAACGGGCTTCCATTTATATCCGCTCTGCCAGTAAAGCACCGGGAACACGCCCTCGGCAGGCGCGGTGAAAGCGTCTCCCGACGCGGCGTTCAGGACGGAAAGAAGCGTCTTGCCGTTTGCGAGCCTGCCCTCCGCGTCGAATACGCCTGTGGCTTTATCGCCTTCGTTATAGTATCCCACACCGTCGGCGCAGGAGTCCTTCAGCCAATAGCAGTCCGCGATCGTGCAGCCATCGTCGTTGGTGGCCGCGACGCCTCCGGAATAGTCGCGGCTGNNAGAGCTCGCGTAGCCGTAAAAGGCGCAGCTGCGGACCGTGCCGCTGTAAGCGGCGGGCGAAGCCGATACGTGGTCCGTACCTTTTGCGTTCCACGTAAAATGAGCTCCCTCGTCCACCTGCTCCGCCGCGTTGTAGCCGACGATACCGCCCGCGCGGCGGTAGGCGTTGTATACGGTCGCGCTGCTCCAGCAGGCCTCCACAGTGCCGTAGTTGGAGCCGACTATGCCGCCGGTGCCGCGGGTGCCCCCGCCGCCGTTGGCGCTGACCGTGCCGGAGCTCGCGCAGTATGCCACCGTGCCGAAGTTTATTCCGCATATCGCGCCGCCCTGACGGTAGGTGTTTATCTCCCCGTCAACGAAAAGGTTCTTTACGGTGCCGAAATTAAGTCCTACAAGACCGTTTCCGGCGTTATACCTTCCGCTCCCGGTCGTGTATTCCTCTCCGCCTGTGTACAGGCCGGTCACGCTGTGGCCGCAGCCGTCAAGCACGCCGAAAAAGGCGGTCTTGACGTCAAGGTCGCCCAGAGTCGTATCCAGCCGGCCTATCGGGCTCCAGGGCCCGGCCTGTCCGCCGAGATCGATATCCGCGGTGAGGAAGAAGGTAAAGCCCTCTCCCGTATGCCCGGCGTTGATCCAGTCCGCCAGCGCGCGCAGCTCCGCTGCCGAGCCCACGCTGTATGCGCCCGCCGCGGTCTTCGTCCCGGCGGCGAGCCCGGTCACCGTGCCGTCGGGCGTATAGTCCGCCTGCACGGGAGCCGCGGCCGCGCTCAGCTCAAAAGCCGGAAACAGCGAAAGGACAAAAATCAGCGAGATAAGAAGGGATAAGCCCTTCCTTGTCCGTTCCTTCAAAACAAATCCCCCTTCCGGTCTCTTCCCCGCGCATAAAAAGCGCCGGGAGACCGTATTATTATTCGCATTCAAGAATAACATCATTATTATTCTTTGTCAAGGATAATATGTGCGGCAAAACCCTCAAATACGTACGGGCTTCTTTCGCCGGCCCTGTTAAAATTGTCTTGCGCCGGGCCGCGGGATGCCTGTATAATACAGTTGTATACTATCCATAAAACTTACGTACGGAGGCATTGCGGATGAGCGGACAGGATATCTTTTTTCGTGACGTGGAGCAGTTTTACAACATAAACGGCAACATCTTCAAGCGCCGCGGTGCGTGGTTCGCGCTTATGTGCCGCGACAACGCCTACGGCCGGACCGAGCTGAGTCTGGTCACCCTGCGCGGCGGCAGCGTAAGGGCGAAGGACGGCAATACCCTTATCGGCATCGTCCCCACCTTTGAGGGCCGGAGGCTCCCCTTCGTGGTAAAGTCCGAGCCGGATCAGATCACCCTGCTTACCCGCAGGGGCAGCGTGCGCATGACCTTCGCTTCTCCCACTATGATAGTCGCCGAGGGCGACAGGGGCATGGGGCTGCGAATGGACAAGACCATGGAGCAGCACGAGGTGGTCAAGCCGAGGAAGGACGGAGCGTGGGAGGCGGACTTCCGCTGGACCTGCTCGGTAATATTCAAGGGCGTCGGAGGCTCGTCCTTCGGCTTTGAGGGCGCCTGGGACTGGGACAAGCTGTCCAGCGCCGAGATAAAGGGCGTCACCCGCCCCGCTCCCGACGGCAGATTCACTCTTATCATGGAGGAATTCACTCACGCCGGCATGGTCAGGGACAGCTACCCCTCCTATGAACAGGCGCGGGCGGACATGCGCGCCGATTGGGAGAGCTTCTTCGCGGGCATGCCGAAATTCATCGAGCCCTACGAAAGGGCGCGGGCCGAGGCGGAATACACCCTGTGGTCCTACCTGATCGATCCCACCGGCACGGTGACGCATAAAATGATAGTCATGATAGGCACGGAGATAGCCTCCCAGTGGCAGATGTGTCAGAACGCCGTGGCTTTGCAGGAGCACATGGACATAGCCATGGATCTGCTGCTCAGCCCGCTGGACCGGGTAAGCCCGCTCGGACAGTTCTCCGATCTTTACAACGACGCGACCGTCGTGACCCAGTTCGTCAAGCCGCCCATGCACGGCTGGGCGATAAAGCAGATAATGAAGCGCCACGACCTGCTCAAAGAGGCCGGGCGCGAAAAGACGGAGACCCTTTATCAGGCCGTGGGCCGCTGGGGCAACTGGTTCATGGACTACCGCGACGAGGACGGGGACGGCCTGCCCTCGTTCGAGCACGGCGACGAGACCGGTTTTGACGACTGCACGCTGTTCACGGACCATATGCAGATGACCACTCCCGACCTCAGCGCCTATCTGGTGCTGCTGTTCGAGGCCGAGGGCGACCTTGCCTCCCTGCTCGGCAGGCCCGCCGACGAGATCAAAGCCTGGTACGACAGATCCCGGGCGCTGCTTGACCGCATGATAGAGAAAATGTGGGACGGAGAGCATTTCGTCGGCATCGTTCCCTATACGGGCGAGAAGCTGTTCTCCTCGTCGTTCATCCACTATCTCCCCATCATCCTCGGAGACAGGCTCCCCGCCGACATCGTGGACAAGCTCGCGCACGATCTCACCGTCGAGGGCGAGTTCCTCACCCCCTACGGCATCGCCACCGAGCGCCTTGACAGCGATCTTCTCAACGTCACGGGAATGTCGATCTCGAGAGGCAACATAGTGCCCCCTGGCATGATATACATCTGCACCGGTCTTTTCGAGTCCCGCCGCAGGGACGCCGGGCGGCTGATAGCGGAGCGCTACTGCACCGCGCTCATGCAGCAGGGCATGCCCTTCCTTATCAATCCCATTGCGGGCAACACCGCCGGATATCACGGCGGCAGCTGGCCCGCGTGCGCCTATACGATAATCTGCCGTCTGCTCAGCGAGGACGCCGCATCCGCGGCAAACGAGGCATAATCGATCTTCTGCGCCTTCGATCCCGGGACCTCGGAGCCGGCGCAGACCTCCGGACGCATGACGGAAGCTTTCAACAAAACGGAAGCGCGGCTCCGCGCTTCCGTTTCATATACTTTGGCCGAAAGTTATTGTCGGATGTTTGATTTTTTTGTTTGGGATGTGACTTGATTATTGCTTTTATTTACTGTATTATTACAGTGAAGAATTGCAGCGCGGATATATGATCGTATTATCTTTTTCGAAGGGAATGAGCGCTTCATGGCCCCGAAAAAAAGTCTTTCCGGCAAGATAATAATAATGGTGGAGCTGATACTGCTCATATCCGGCGTCCTTTTCTGCACGGTCTCGGTATACAGGACGAGGGGAGCCATCGTAAAATCAATCCGGCAGCGCATGCTGGATATAGTCAACTGCGCCGCAGGCTCGGTCAACGGCGATATGCTCGGGGGCCTGTCCGCGGAGGACGCGGGCAGCAGAGAATACAAAGCCGTTTACGACGCGCTCGTCGTCTTCCGCGACAACGCGGAGCTTGATTACGTTTACGCCATAAAGGACGAGGGGAACGGGAAATTCACCTTCACGGTGGACCCGGACCCGGATACTCCGGCGGCTTTCGGCGACCCCGTGGAATACACCGAGGCGCTTGAGCGCGCCGGAAGAGGCACGCCGTCGGTGGACGAATATCCGTACACGGACTCATGGGGCCGTTTTTACAGCGCTTACAGCCCGGTGTTCGACTCCTCCGGCAGGGTGGCCGGAATAATCGCGGCGGACTTTTCCGTGGACTGGTTCGAGGAGCAGCTGTCGGCGCAGACGCGCTCCACCGTGGTCAGCCATGCCGTAATACTCTTTCTGATACTCCTCGTGGCGGCTTTCCTTTCTCTCGTCACGGTTCGTCCCTTCGTGCGTATGCAGGAGGAGCTGCTGAAGGAAAAGATCAGCGCCGAGAGCGCCAACCGCGCCAAAAGCGACTTTCTCGCCAACATGTCTCACGAGATACGAACGCCGATAAACGCCGTGCTCGGAATGAACAAAATGATAGTGCGGGAAAGCGCGAAGGGACGGGAGCTGTCCGCGGAGGACGTCGCCTCCGCACGGGCGGCGTTCGAGAGCATAGGTCTGTATGCGCGCGATATCGAGAGCGCGGGGAGCAGTCTGCTCGCCATAGTCAACGACATCCTCGATTTTTCCAGGATAGAGTCCGGACACATGAACGTCTCCGAGGCGCCCTACCAGCTCAGTTCCGTGCTCAACGACGTCAGCAGCATGATCCTTTTCAGAGCGCGGGACAAGGGCCTTGATTTCACCGTCGACGTGGACGAGTCTCTTCCCGAGCATCTTTTCGGCGACGAGGTGCGCGTCCGGCAGATACTCACCAACATCCTCGGCAACGCCGTCAAGTATACCGACGAGGGCAGTGTAAAAATGTCCGTCCGCGCGGACGGCGGGAACCGCGTCCCGGGACAGCCGATCCGCCTGACGGCGGTGATAAGCGACACGGGCATAGGCATAAGGCCGGAGGACCGCGAAAAGCTGTTCACCAAATTCGAGCGCCTGGAAATGCAGCGCAACAGCACCGTCGAGGGCACCGGGCTCGGCCTGGCGATCACCGGTCATCTTCTCAAGATGATGGGCGGCGAGATCGGCGTGGAGAGCGAATACGGCAAGGGCAGCGTCTTTACCGTCACCATTCCTCAGAAGCTCCTTTCCGACGAGCCGGTGGGAGACTTCCAAAAGCGGTTTGAAGAAAACCTGCGGGAAACGAAGCCCTTCCGCGAGTCTTTCCGCGCGCCCGACGCACGCATCCTTATCGTGGACGACACGAAAATGAATCTGACGGTGGCCGAAGGGCTGCTGAAAAACACCGCCATGCGCATAGATACGGCGGACAGCGGAGCAAAAGCCGTCAAAATGGCCTCGGAGCGCGCCTACGACGTTATCCTTATGGATCAGCGTATGCCGGAAACGGACGGCACGGAGGCGCTGCGCCGCATACGCGCCGACGCGGAAAGCCCGAACAGGGAGACCCCCGTCATCTGCCTGACGGCCGACGCCGTGACCGGAGCGAGAGAGCGGTACCTGGCCTCCGGCTTTGACGACTATCTCTCAAAGCCGATAGATATCCGCGCCCTTGAAGAGCTGCTGATGAAATACCTGCCCGCCGACAAGGTGGAAGCCGTACGGGACGACGATACGCTCCTCCCGCCGTCGGACGCTCCCGAAGCGGATGTTTTCGCGCCGCTGTACAAAGCCGGGATCGATCCTCAGGCCGGCCTCGCGTACTGCCGCGGCGACAAGGGCTTATATCTCTCCGTTCTGGCGCAGTTTGAAAGCGAAGCGAGGGACAAGACCAACGCCCTGCACCGCCTTCTGAGCGCGGAGGACTGGCCCGGCTACGCGACGGCGGTACACGCGCTCAAGAGCTCGTCGAAGACGGTAGGCGCTTCGCAGCTGTCCGAACGCGCGGAGGAAATGGAAAAGGCCGCAAACGAAGGGGACGCCGCCGCGATACGCCGCGGCCATGCCGCGCTGTCGGATATGTACGTCTCGGTCGCCGCGGCGATACGCTCCGTCGTGCCGGAGACGGCCCCTGCCGAAAGCAAGCGCATGTGACCGGATCTGCCGCGGAGGACGGCGGACGGTAAGGACGAAAACGAAAAATGGGCGCGTTGCAAAATAGCGCCGAATGACAAAAGCACCAGTCGAGTCCCAAAAAGGACTTGGCTGGTGCTTCTGTTTGCGTTA
>DBWE01000129.1 GCA_002308315.1 Clostridiales bacterium UBA1246
GTCGCCGAGATCCTTGCGGGGATTGTCGGGGTGCGGTACCAGCCGCTCAACCGGAATGAATACCATTTCTGACATAGTTTTTGCTCCTTTCATGTGCCTCCGATTCCCCAACCAAAAGTCTTGGCTGGGCTTTATCTGCGGGAGAAGGGGCGAGACCCCGATCAAGGGGTCACAAATGCTGTCGGCGATCACGACATAGCCGGCGCAGCCGAGAAGGGAGAGCTGGATGTAGCACATAAGCCCGGCCACATGGTCGATGTCCTGGCAGACATACAGCGCCTGCCGGTACCCGATGCCCTTCAACCTGAACTCGTTGCGCGCGGCGATCAGGAGCGCGCCGGCACTTCAAATAGCTGTCATATCTGCACAAGCCGGCGGCCTGCATGATTATTGCGGCGATATGTACCGCCCTGCGCTCTTCGCTCATTTCAGTCATTCTCACAGTGACCCCCATGCCGCCACGGCCAGCAGGGCCGCGCAGCGGATCCCGCCGCGGAGCATGTCCAGCCCGCTGAGATCCATCGCGCTCACCGTGCCGATAAACAGCACCAGCGCGAGGATACCTATGTACGGCCTGATCCTCCGTCCTACAATGGCCCCTTTTCGAAAAGGGGGCTCCGCGAAGCGGTGGGGGATCGAATTAAAATTACCTTTTTCCGTTCCCCGTTCAAAAGTCATTCGAACTCTCCTTCCTCTTCATCCTCCGGCGTGTAATCCGGCGGCAGATAATTTTTTCCGAAGTTCATCCTGAAATCTTCCGCCGTCCAGCCCATGGCTTTCATGGCCTTCAGCTGGCCGTATTCGTGCAGCCGCTGCGCGGTCTCGGCATTGCGGTGGACGCTGTTCGGGCCGCCGTCGTGGCAGCGGTGATGGCACAGCGGCACCCACAGCCCGAGCTCTTCGCTCAGCCGGCGGTTGGAGCCGCCGAAAATGTGATGCTTGTCCAGCGGGTCCGAAGACCCGTTCCTCCCGCATAACCAACACGTGCGGCGGTACATCGGTTCAAGCCTGCTCATGCGTTTGTCCTCCTTCTCCGTCACTCTCTGGCGAGTCTCCTTGCCAGCGTCACCTTCGTAACCTTTCCGGCGGGGAGATCAAGACGCCGCCACACCGTCGTTCGATTGCATCCGCAGTAGGCGGCTATGTCGTTTTTCGTCAGGAATTCCCGCCCGGGAAAAGCTGCATCAAGTCGTTCAAGGTGGTCCCTGTAAGCTTCCGACTCTCTCGGCATTCTGTATCACCCCTTTTCAGTTCGTAACTTTTCAAGTTACTTCTTTGGCAAAAAAAATCAATGCCGGGTTTTCAATATGCAGGTACTCGACGATTTTTTCAGCTTCATCGGTGCCGAAAACGCCGCGCTGCATTTTGTTGTAAAAGCTTTTCGGACTTATGCCTATGGCGTTGGCGACCTGCGTCTGCGTCCTTCGTCTTTCTGCCATAATCCCGCGCAGTTTGTTGATGTCAACCATGTTATCACCTCCGTAACTTTTCAAGTTACTGCAATGATACATTCGTTTTCGTAACCTGTCAAGTATATTTTTGCTTGTTTTTTGAAAAAAACGTATTATAATCAAGTTACCGGAGGTGAAAAAATGAATATAGGAGAAACGATAAGAAATCTGAGAATAAGGGCCGGATTGTCACAAGAGGAGCTCGGGAGCCTATGCGGCACAACGAAACAAACGATTTTTAAATACGAGAACGGCATCATCACTAATATACCGTTGAGCAGAATTGAGAGAATAGCCGAAATACTCGGCTCTACTCCCGCCTATATTATGGGCTGGGACGAGGAGGGTCTGCCCGGCAATGTCTTACCCATGCCGCGGATGACGAGCATACCGCTCGTGGGTGATATCGCCTGCGGCACTCCCGTCCTCGCCGAGCAGAATATCGAGGAATACATCGACCTGCCGGAGCACATCAAGGCGGATTTCGCCTTGCGCTGCCACGGCGACAGCATGATCGGCGCTGACATTCACGACGGCGATATCGTCTATATCCGCCAGCAGCCCGAGGTCCGCTCCGGCCAGATCGCCGCCGTCCTGATCGACGACGAGGCCACGCTGAAGCGAGTTTATATCAACGGCAAGACCGTCATCCTCCAGCCTGAAAATCCCGCATATTCCCCGCTGGCCTATTCCGGCGAAGACGCGGCCGGCCTGCGCATCCTCGGCCTCGCCGTCGCCTTCACTCACGCATTGATCTGAGGTGATTTCATGAAGTGGATTTATGCTTTTGCAGCGTTGGGGTTCAATTCCCTTGCGTATGCCGCCATGGTGGCCTTCCTATACCGGCAGGACAAATTTGCCGATCGTCACCCCCGGCTTTATGCGCTTGCATATTTTATCCTTTGGGTGCTGTCTTTGCCGGGATGGTTCATTTTTGAAGCCGCTCAAACCGCCCACCGCAGGCGCGTTTTCAAGGTGATCGACAAGGAAAAGTGCGCTGTCCGTGCTGTGGCCAACCAAAATGGGATACCCTCTGAGTGGGATAGAAAGCTTTACGGCTGGGAGATCGAGCGCTTTGTCGACGATTATGACAACTTCGATCTGCAAGGCTGGAAAGCTCACGAATATGAGAAATTGGGGCTTTGAGTAACCTGCCGGGACAAAAAGGAGCAGCTTGCGATGATATGTCAAAAATGCGCATCCTCGGCCTCGCCGTCGCCTTCACTCATTCGCTGATTTGACGCGCTGCGCAGAAAGCGTTTTCAAACAATCGGAGGTTTTATATGGACTGGATCTATAATATTCTCACCGCGTTGGGATTTAATGCTTTGGCATTTTCCGCCTTAGTGTCCATCTTTTGCCGTAAGGACCCTCTCTTTTCCGGCAAAGACGGCTATGGAAAAGACAGTTTTGCCTATCGGCACCACAAACTCTATTCTCTTGCATATTGGGTCCTTGTATTTTTATCTTTTCCGGGAGTCTTCATTTTTGAAGCCGTGTTCGACGGCCATCGCAAGCGCGTTTATGACGCACATAAAAAAGACTTGCGTTCTCTCTATGCTATAACCGAAAAAAAAGAGAGGCCTTCCGAGTGGGAAAAGAAAAAATACGGTTGGGAAGACGAGTGGTTCGTTGATAATTACGGAAACTTCGATCTGCAAGGCTGGAAAGCTCACGAATATGAGAAATTGGGTCTTTGAGCCCCTCGACAAATTGATGATGGTGGATTGCAATGAATTACGCAAAGCTTTTTATGCGCCGGAAAGACGGTTTGTACCAAGCCAAATACAAAGAGGGCGGAAAGTGGAAAACCCTATCCGCGAAAGACCCGAAGGTTTTGTATGATAAGCTCCAGGCAAAGAAGACCGCAGCTCCGATGACTGTCGGCGAGCTCATTGATTTGTGGTACGCCGAGCAGGAAACCGTTGTTTCATATAAGACGCTCGAATCTTACGCCGCGCCTATCCGCAGGATCAAGGCCGAATTAGGAGGCCGTATTGCTGCCGAGTTATCCGCCGGAGATATCCAGGCGTTTATTATCTGGATATCCCGGAGGGGATATGCCCGCCGCACTGTGCAGCTGCACCGTGACATTCTGACAATGGCCTATCGCTGGGGATTATTCAACAACAAGGTCACGAGTAACCCTGCCGCCGATCAGACGATCCCGAAAGGGCTTCCGATTGCTCATCGGGGTGTGCCGGACGATGCTGCCCTTGCAGCTGTCAAAGCCTCTGCGGGCGTCCCTTTTGGCTTATATGCGATCGTATTGCTCTACACCGGATTACGCCGCGGCGAAGCGCTTGCCCTGCGGTATGAGGATATAGACCGCAAAAATCAAATCATGCACGTTCGGCGCAGCGTGGTTTTTTGCTCGAACTCTCCCGAGATCAAGCCGCCGAAGACCGCGACCGGCGTGAGGGACGTTTACTTTCCGACTGCTCTGCTGGCAGTCCTCCCGAAAGGCAAGACCGGCTGGGTCTTCCCGGGCCTCGACGGCGAGCTTATGACCAAACAGGCATTTCGTATCCGCTGGGAGCGATATTGTGAGACAATAGGGCATCAAATTTCCTCCCATCAGCTTCGCCACTACTACGCAACCGCGATGTTCGAGGCAGGTGTGCCGGTGCTGACTGCTCAATCTCAGCTCGGGCACGCTCAGGCCTCCACGACGATGAACATTTATACCCACCTTCGCGAGCAGCAGCAGCGTTCCGCATTCGCTCAGATCGAGGATTATTTTGCCGGATAATGGTGTTTATTTTGGTGAGTATCGCGAAATTTTAGCCAAATCCCGCCATTTCATCCTGCCTTTTAAGCAGGGTGTCCGGGGTTCGAATCCCCGCTGGGTCACCAAAGGCAAAAACGCCCATACTTCGCAATTTACGCGAGATATGGGCGTTTTTTCATTGGCAGTATAGCGGTGCATTGCCGTTGCCGTTTGATGAGCCGTGTTGCTTTAAGTTTCATTTTTCGGTGTTTTTCTTGGTGTTTTGGTGGTTTTTTTGGTGAGCATTTAAGAATAAATTCCATATCTTCACAACGCATCGCATTTTAGGTGAGGACGAGTGGGCAGATTAAATGACAAAGGCTCACGTTTCGACCTTAAAGGGCGTGTTCCATTTCTGCATTCAACGCAGATATGGAACACGCCCTTTTTGCAAGCGCGACGTCCTCTATTAATATTTCGGCAGTTCTATCTTCGGCAGCTCTATTTTCGGCAGCTGTATCTTAGGCTTCGGCAGCTGCGCCCCTCCGCTGTGCCAGGGTGTTTTTTTCAATTCCTCCTCGGATTGATATTTTGACTTATAAAGGGCGTCCTTTTTGTCTTTTGAAATGTTCAGGCCGGCGATGTACTCGACCGTTTCGTCCTTTTTCATCCCGGACGTTTTCTCGCGAAAGATAAGATACTCCCCAAGATTTAGCTTATTCACCTTCATTATTTTGGCTGTTTTCTTTGCCTCACTGCTCAAGGGCTTCCCGACTGAGACAAATGCAGCCATTTCCCGGGCGTATCCGTAGGCATCGGCGACTGCATCTGCCTGCTCATCGGTACTGAGGGCTTTAAAATCCGGGGATTTCAGCATGTTTTCGAGCCGGATAACAAGGGCGTCTTCAAAAGCGATTTGATACTTCTGTTTCTGTGCCGCATCGAGTGTTATTTTTGCCCCGTTAAGGGTTATGCTCGAAGGGATATCGCTCGGCACGACATCGGCGCCGCTGCTCTCGTACAGCCGGGCGAGCGTGCCTATGCTCTCGTCGCTCAGGCCGCCGGCTCTGTTTTTCATCAACGTTTTTATACGCACCTCCAGCGCCCTTCCCTCGAGTCCTTTCAGATCCTTTTTGTTTGTCGCATTATAAAGTACAAGGATCTTCTCTCTTATCTCCGGGTCGATCTGCAGACTGCCGATGATGTACTTTTCGAGGTTTGATACAGGCAGGCCGGCAAAATATACCGCCGCGGTCTCCGCGATTTCCTTAACATTGCCGATCAGCTCCGGGGCGTTTGTCTCGAGGTACTTCGATATACTTCCGCCGTCCCGCCTCAGCGCGGCAACGTCCTTCCCGAGTTGTTTTGCCGTCGTTACGGTTTTGACGATTTGCTTTACGACGTCGTTGAGCTGCTGGATACCCGGTTCCTCCATGCTGCTGTATGTCTCGTTGTTCCAGATTGCGTCAATGCCATCGGCAATTTTATCTCCCGCAATAAACATTCCAGCGGTGTCCTTTATGATCTGCTTTGCGATCTCTTTTCCTGCGCTTTCGGCCGTCAGCTCATCGTCATCGTCGCGGTAATTCTTTGCGCCGTTTTTCCATAATTGATTTCCGAACTCTATTCCCTCATAAGCCAGGTTTGCCGCGATCACCGCGGCGGCAGTTCTGGCAAGCCGCTTTCCCGCCGCTCTTTTTTCTGTCCCGCTCGCCGCGTTGTATTCGCCGATCGCACGGCGCATCATATTTTGCTGCTGCAGCGGAACGGTTTTGAACAGAGTGAATGCCCTTAAGCCATTCTGCTTCATTATAGGTGCCTGATGCATTATGTCGTACATCGGCTGCGTCTCGTTGATCGCTTCCTCATATTTCCGGGCAACCTCTTTGTAAAATGCCGTACTCCCGAGCTTCAGTTCCGGATTGTTGGCCTCAACATAATTCTCGGCCCACGGCCAGATCGCGGCGCATGTCAGCCTGTCCATTGCCTGGATCGCGCCCCCCGTCAGGAAGCGCGCCGCCTCGTTTCTTTGAAGCCAATTCGGATTGTTCCTCAGTTCCGCCAGCTCCGGCGTGGCGTACCCCATTGAGCGGTACTCGAGTTCGGGCGTATACCTGTATATTATCTCCGTGTCGATGTTTTTCAGCTGCGACAGACTTGGGAAAGTTTTCATCCCGAGTACGGCTGCCGCAGCTGGCAGGCTCGATGCCTGCTTGAGCACAATTCCCGGGTTTGCTCCGAACGTCGCCGCCACGTAGTTATTCAATGCGAAATTTGCAGCTCTGGTCAGTACTCCTTTCTTTTCCGGCTGAATGTTCTGCAGCTCCGTAAGCAGGTTTTCAAGGTATTTTACCGTTACGTCTCCCCACTTATTTCCGAGAAGTTCCTTGAAGGTGTCCTGTAAGCCGTCTTCGTCCCACGATGCGTAATTCAACAGCATCGTGACGTTCCTGGTCGGAATTGCAAGGCCGCTGTACTTTCCTACCGTGTCGACGGTGTCCTCGAAAGCGTCCCATACGCCCATTGCCAGCATCGGCGTATAGGATTGCGTTCTTCTCTGCAGTGATCCCATTCCGCCTATGCTCTGATCAACACGGGTCGGGTCGGTTTTCCGAAAGTATTCGTTGGTATATATTTTGCTGTAGTGATTTGTGAGTGCCCTGTCCTGTCCTTCGAGCTGCTGTGACGTCTTGTTTATGGCCTCCTTGGCCATTCCGTCGAAAAAACCGTCCATTTCATTGAAAAGTCGCTTTTCTGTCGGATCGAGGCTGTCATAGCTGAAGAATTTTTTATAAACTTCCGGTGGAATTTTTACGGTAATTCCGTTGGCGTAGGCGTCACTTTTTTTGCCTTTCTCGTATAGGCTGCGGTCCGGGAAGGTTATGCCTCCGAGGGCGTGCCGCAGATTATCGTAATTCCTCCCCGCCCTCGCGAGTTCCACCTTCATTGCCGGTGTGAATTCGACCTTGATTTTATTGTCAGAAAAAATAGGCTTGTCTCCGTTGCCCCAGCCCATGAACTCGGGCAGCTCTATGCTGTACCACTTTGCGCCGTGCCCCTGTCCGTCCGATTTGGCGACCCAGCTTTTGTTCTCGTCCCTGAAAGATTTCAGCAGTCGGTTTGCTTCCGTGATGAAGCGTTTCCTCTCCCGCTCGCCGCTTTCGAGCTGTCGTGCGAAGGTATCATACAGAGTATTTTCCCGCGTCCAGCCGCCGAGCATTTCAATGTAATTCATCGGCGTAAGCTGCTCCTCAATCAGAAAACGGCTCAGCTGGTTCGAGTGGCGCTTTCGGCCGCCCCCCTTCTTGATATCCTCGCTGATTGCGCCGTAAAGCGCCGCGAATTTCCGGTTTTCTTCGCGTCCGATCTCCATTTCCATATTCTGCAGCTGATTTCGGACTTTTTGAATGACCCGGAAGGTCTGCTCCAGCTCCTCGGCTGGCATGTCTCTCAGTGCGACCATATCAAGCGTCTTGATGTAATCGAGTGTCATTTTGTCCGGAATGTAGTTTGGATCCTGTTCAAGCATGTATTCGTAACGCCGCTTCTGCTGCTCGCTTTGGGTCCTGCGCCATTCGGTTATGCTTCTCGCGCCGGTGTAAACGTGATTGATAGCCTCCTCTGCGATTTCTCTTTCCTCGGGGCTCAGGGTGTTGAGCACGTCGATAAGTCGGGAGTTGTTGAAGCCGAGCTTCTTCCGCAGAGCGGATATGTTTTTCAGAGTGCGGGTAAAGGCTTCGCTCTGCCTTCTCTTCTCTTTATCTGAGGCGATTTTCCCGCGCCAGTATTCTTCCTCCTTGGCCACACGCTCCCACTTGTCCCTGCGCATTTTTTCCTTTGTTTCGGTATAGCGATTTTTCCACCATTCCTGA
Organism: Clostridiales bacterium UBA1246; assembly: GCA_002308315.1. GTDB lineage: Bacteria > Bacillota > Clostridia > Oscillospirales > Oscillospiraceae > UBA1246. The sequence goes on from DBWE01000129.1 coordinate 8,034, forward strand.
GTTTCTCTCACACGTTGGTCTCGCTGATTTTTATACCGCACCTCTAAGCCGGCCGAGTCGGCAAAGCGCGTCAGTGCCTCATCAAGCAAATCGTCGAGCTTTCTTATTCCGAATTCGTCTCCCCCCTGCTCTGCCACGCGGGCCGCCTCTTCGGAAAGTGTCAGTTCACCTTCCTTTCCTATGGCCGCAAGGTATGTCAGGGCGTCGATCTGCTTCTCTGCGCTCAGGCCCGTGTCTATCACCTGGCGGCCGAGCTCCCGGTTCACGTCCTTCACGACGGCGCTGAGGCTGTCGCCCTTCAGAGGATCCGACGTCAAATAAAATCCCTGTGCAAAAGCGCTTTTTCTCATACCGTCAAGCGCGGTCTTGCCTATCTCGTTTATCTGATGCGGAGCAATGAAAATGCCCCGCCCCCCGAGGACGGCGCGCACAGCGGCCGCCTCGGGCTCTGCCTGCTGCTTGACTCTTCCTGTCGCATACAGCATACTGAGCAGCTTCCATTTGGCCTGATCGTCTATTCTTCTGCTCAGATATAATTCGTCTGCGAGATCGTCGATTTGTACTCTAAGCTCGGCCCTTTTGCCCTCCGGTATGCTGAAAAGAGAATATATCTTCCGGCGAAGTTCCTTTTTGGACTGTGTCGGAGCATTTCTGATTGGAGAAGGTTCCTCTTTTGTTCTATTTTCCTCGGGCTCGGTTTTTGCTTTCGGCTCCGGCGGCAGCGTCCCTTCTTCCTTCATTCGGGCATATTCTGCCGAGCTGGTAGGTCCGATATAATCGTTTTCTGCCTCGATCTCCTGCCCGCCCGCGGCGACTTCGGAGGGGGTGTTGACAGCCGGCTCCTGTTGTGATAATGTATTTCCGGCGAAAGCTACAGGACCAAGTGGCGCTTCGGGCGTAGGCTGCGGGGACGGGTTGCCGTCCATGTTCAGTTCTTGGGTGATGCTTCCGCCATTTTTTTGCATATAGGCGCTTGCAATGTGGAGCTTCCGGTCTGCACTGTCCGGAATTGCTTCGACGACGTAATAAGTGCCGTTGATCTTCTTTGCAAACTGAACCATCCGCGTGGGCCGGTCGTTTTTGTCCCTAAACTGCGTGCTGAGTAAAGGCTGCCCGGCATCGTTTGTCAGCAGCGTAACGCTATCAAAATTGTCCAGAACGTACTGCATTCTTGCAAGGTCGGAGTCGTCCTGCATAGTGCGGTCATGGACTCCGTTAATGCCGTGCCGGTCATTGATGTGTTTTACTGCAGATCCGTCGATCATGTGATTGAAGCCGGTGGTATCAATCCCGGTTTCTTTTTGAATTGCCGTCACAGCATCAGGTGTCACAGGGCCGAGGATCAGTTTCATCTTTACGGCAGATTTATCTCCGGCGCTTAGGGCGCTCTTTACGCGCTGCACCCAATTCAGCAGGCGCTGATCTGTGCTGTCCTTGTATTCCAAGATAACGCGCTGCTCTTTCGACGTATGCTGCGCGGGATCGTCATTTACAACGGTGCTTTCATTCAAAGTGTTCGCGGCCGATTTTTCTTCCTGCCCGTTTCCTGCCGTGAATTGCCCGTTTCCGTTCTCGATCTGCCCGTTTTCGGCCGTGATGTTCCTCCCGCCGTTCATGACGTTCTCGCCGAGGCCGGTCGTCAGCATCGTCCCGCCGCCCAGCATGGCGGCCAGGCGCGCGCCTCCTTTTCCGGCTTCGGTTATCCGCGCTTTCGCCTCGGGATCATTGCCGAGTGCCGCGTTTTTCAATACGTCGGCCGAGCTTCGCACAAGGTCAAGCCTGCCGGTGCCGGCGCGTTTCTCGTTGGCAATGCTTACGGCTTCCTGCAGGGCTTCCTCGGCCGTCTCGCCGAGAATGTTTATCCCGTATTTTCCGAGGCCCACGAGGAGCTTGCGGAAGGCCGTGTTCCCGGCCCATTCGCTTATGGCCTTTCCGGCTATCTGCTTCACGCCCTGCTTTCCGAAGGCGCTCAGCACTTTCCCGGTGCCGAGGGTGACAAGGTCGAGGCCGGTATCGGCCATTTCGATCATTGAGGATATGACCGCCTCGTCGGAGGCGGCTTTTCTTGCCTGCTCCTCCGGGACGCCCAGCTCCGTCAGCCCTCTGAACGCCGCGCCGCGCACGGATCTGAACGAATACAGCCCGCTGCCGGCTATCGCTCCGGCCTTCATGCCCGCCGCCGTTCCTACTCCGGGTATCGCGGAGCCGGCCAGGCCTCCGGCGGCTGCGCCCGCGGCCTCGTACTCCAGCTGATCAATGAACTGAGGGAGATAATTCGCCAGGTCCTTCGACAGCCACGGCAGCTTCGTGTTTTCGCCGTCGAGCGCCGTTACGTTGTTTGCCTGCATCTGATCTGTGAGCTCGCTTATCACCCGTGCCCGTACTCTGTTGCGCTCGTTGGGCTCGGAAAGGTAGCGGTCCCACGCGAGATTGCCGTCCTGCGTCAGACGCCCGAGCGTATAATTCGCCCCGAACTGCCCGCCGAAGGTATCTTTTCTTGTTTTCAGGGTCTTTTCGTCGTATTTGTTTACGTAGTCGAGCAGCTTCCTGTCGTCCTTCGCTTCCCTCAGCCCGTTTTGCGCCCGCATGAGCTCGCCGCCGAGGGCGGAAAGCCCGTTTTTGCCGCTCTTTATGTCGCTCGCGGCGCTTCGCCATTCGGCGTCCGTCCGGGGCATGAGGCCATTTATGCCGTTTACCGTTTTCCGCGCGTCGTCTATCTGCCATTGCAGCTCGTCGGCGCGGCTGTGCAGGCCGCTGCGAACGATGCGGTCATATTCCTTCTGCGCCGCGTCGAGCTGCGCCGTAAGCTCGCCGAGGCGGTCGGATACGTTCGCTCCGCGGCTCTGCGCGGTCTTAAGGCGAAGAGAGTCGGACACCTGTCGGTTTTCACGGGCTGATTTGCGCCG
>DBWE01000134.1:0-999 GCA_002308315.1 Clostridiales bacterium UBA1246
TCACGCTCTGCTGGCGTGGGCTGTTATGGCTGTATGAGCTTGCCGCCTCTCTTCCCTCGCGGCTCGCTTCCCTTCCCTCACTGCTCCGGGGCGGGAGCAGCGCGGTCGAACGCTTCATCGTCTCCGCTCCCGAAGAGCTGCAGACTTATCTCCGTTCCGCCGCGGAAGGCATGCGCTCCGGAGCGGAGAGCCTGCCGGGCAGGATATATGAGCGCGTACTGTCCCTGCTCGGAAAAGCGATATCCTCCGCGCCGGGCGTCGTTTTCTTTTTCACCGCCGCCGCAATAGGCACATTTTTCATAAGCTCGGGCTATGACGAGGTACGAAAATTCATATGGCGCCAGGTCCCGGAGGAAAATCGCCTGCGGGTCCGCGACGCCGTATACGCCTCGGCAGGCGCGGTGAAGCACTGGCTGCTCGCAGAGCTTACGCTCTCCGCCGTATGCTTTGCCGAGCTGCTGATGTTCTTTTTCATTCTTAACGTCAGACAGCCTGTTTTCGGCGCTCTCGCCGCCGCCATGATCGACGCGCTGCCCCTTGTGGGAACGGGCGTTATACTCGTGCCGTGGGCTATGCTGAGTCTCATCTCGGGCGAAACGACAAAAGCAGTCGTTCTGCTGGCCGCATATGTTACCGTTGCAGCGGTGCGCTCCCTGCTGGAGCCGAAGCTGCTCGGCGAGCGCAGCGGACCGCATCCCGCCGCCTCTCTTATCGCGATATATCTCGGCTTCCGGCTCATCGGCGTATGGGGGATGGTGCTTTTTCCGCTGCTTCTGACCGTTTTGAAACGCCTGAACGACGGCCGTTTCATACGTTTGTGGAAATAGTCGTTCTGACGGTTGTAAAAGGGGGCGGATAATGATAGAATTATCAAGAAATATGTCCGCCGTTCCGCGCGGATAAACCGAGGAGAATACGGATAATGAACGAAACCGTCGATCTTACCGCTTTGGCTGAAAGTCTGTGCCTTGAAATGGCCCGACTTGACTTCGACAGCTG
>DBWE01000134.1:1162-6956 GCA_002308315.1 Clostridiales bacterium UBA1246
TGCTTCACCTTTTCCGACGGCGGCGTGATAGAAGGGCTGTTCGTAAACTATTATTCCCTCCCTCAAAAGCCGGAAGCGACCGACAAATACGCCGAAAAGCCGGCCCGGCTCGTCTTTGACGGCGGCGTCATAGACGGAATGCTCACGCTCCCGTCCGAGTGGAGCGGGGATATCATCGTCATGCTCCAGGGCTCCGGACAGACGGACATGAACGAGACCGTAGGCAGCGCCGGAAACGCTCCCTTCCGCGACCTGGCGCATCTTCTTGCCGAGCGGGGCGCGGCGAGCCTGCGCTTCAACAAGCGTTACTACCAGTATCCCTCCCTCGCCTCCGGCGGGGTAACGGTGCAGTCCGAGGTGCTGGACGACGCCGACTCCGCGGCATCGCTCGCGGCTTCCGTCGAGGGCGCCCGGCGCGTTTATATCCTCGGTCACAGCCTCGGCGGAATGCTCGCTCCCGTCGTCGCCGATCGGAACCGCTCCGTCTCCGGGATGATCTCCCTTGCCGGAAGCCCGAGACGGCTTCAGGACATAGTCTACTCCCAGTATCTCGCTCAGCTCAGCTCCGCGGGTTATCCCGAGGAGATGCTTGCCGCCGCCGTCGAAGAGCTCGACACGGCGGTAAAAATGATAAACGGCCTCGGCCCGCGCGACTCCGGCACTTTTTTGGGCACCGAGGCCTCATACTGGCACAGTCTCAACCGCCTGCAGCCGGCACTGATCGCGAGAGAGCTTGAAATACCCATGCTCTTCATGCAGGGCAGCGCCGATTTTCAGATAGACCCGGAAACCGACCTGGGCGGCTGGAAACGCCTGCTCTCCGGCAAGGCAAACGTGAGCTTCAAAGAATACGAGGGGCTCAACCACCTGTTCATGCCCACGAACGGATACAGGGACGAGCGCGACTATTCCCTGCCCGGCAGCGTCGCTCCCGCGGTAGCCGACGACATAGTCAGCTGGCTCTCCGCTCTCCGCGGCTGACCGGGAGAGCGATGAAGCGTATCGTTCTCGGCATCCTCGCCCATGTGGACGCGGGGAAGACAACGCTTGCCGAGGCCCTGCTGTACGTCGGCGGCGCGATAAAGAAGCAGGGCCGCGTAGACCGCCGCGACAGCTTTCTGGACACTCACGAGCTTGAACGCGAACGCGGCATCACCATCTTTTCGCAGCAGGCGCGCATCGAGCTTCCCGACAGCGCCGTCACTCTCCTCGACACGCCCGGCCACAGCGATTTTTCCTCGGAGACCGAACGCGCGGTCAGCGCCATGGATTACGCCGTTCTGGTCATAAGCGGCACAGACGGCGTCCAGGCGCACACAGAAACGCTGTGGCGGCTGCTCAAACGCTCCGCAAAGCCCGTTTTCATATTCGTCTCCAAAATGGATCTTGCCGAAGACCGGAAAGCGGAGCTTATGCGCGCGATAAAGCAGCGCCTCGACGGCGCCTGCGTCGATTTCTGCGCTCCTGAGGACGAAGTGTACGAGAGCATGGCCGAATGCTCCGAGGAGGCTCTCGACTCTTACCTGTCCCGCGGCATCGTACCGCGTGAGCTTACCGCCGCGCTGATACGTCGCAGGCGCGTTTTCCCCTGTTTTTTCGGCTCCGGACTGAAGCTGTCGGGCGTGGATGAATTTCTTTCCGCCCTGGACCGGCTCACCGTCGAGACTCCCGCCGGTCCCGTATTCGGTGCGCGGGTATTCAAAATATCCCGCGACAGCCGCGGCGCGCGCATGACTTTTATGAAGATCACCGGCGGCACCCTCCGGGTGCGCTCGCCGATACGCTATATCTCCGACGGAAAGCCGTTTGAGGAAAAGGCAGCCCAGATCCGCTTATATTCCGGCGCCGGCTTCACTCAGACCGACGAGGCTCATTCCGGCGAGATCTGCGCGGTCCTCGGGCTCACTGCGACGCGTCCCGGAATGGGGCTCGGCGACGAGGCGGGCAGCGTACCGCCGCTGCTGGAGCCCGTACTGACCTACGCAGTCGCTTCCTCCTCGTGCGACTCGCACACGCTGCTGACGAGGCTGCGCGAGCTTGAAGACGAGGACCCTCAGCTCAGCGTCAGCCATTCCGAACAGACCGGCGACATATCGCTGCGCGTCATGGGGCCCGTACAGCTGGAAGTCATTTCCCGCCTTATGAACGACCGCTTCGGCATCCCCGTGGAGTTCGGGAGCGGCAGCGTGACGTATAAAGAGACGATAGCCGCTCCGAGCCGCGGCGCGGGCCATTTTGAGCCCCTTCGGCATTACGCGGAGGTACACCTGCTGCTCGAGCCCCTGGAGCGCGGAGCAGGGATGGAATTCCGTTCGCTCTGCAGCACGGACGAGCTTGACGCGAATTGGCAGCATCTCATACTGTCTCAGCTTGAAGAGCCTCCCCTTACCGGCGTGCTTACGGGCTCACCCGTCACGGATATGCGCGTCACTCTCGTTGCGGGCAGGGCGCATCTTAAGCATACCGAGGGCGGCGATTTCCGCCAGGCTGCCCGGCGGGCTTTCCGCCAGGGACTTATGAAAGCGGAAAGCGTACTGCTTGAGCCGTATTACGAATTCAGGCTCGAACTGCCCGCAGCGCAGCTCGGCAGAGCCATAAACGACCTGCGTGCCATGCACGGCAGCTTCACCCCCGGGGAAGGCGACGGCGAGTTCTCCGTTATTTGCGGACGCGCCCCGGTAAAAGCGATGCGTGATTACTACCGCACGATGCTGGCATATACCCACGGCCGCGGCCGGATGACCCTCATTCCGTCCGGCTTCGAGCCCTGCCGTGACGGCGCCGAGTCCGCGGCGGAAACGGGCTACGACCCTCTGCGCGATACCGAAAATCCCGCAGACTCCGTCTTCTGCTCCCACGGCGCGGGCGTAAATATCGCCTGGGACAAAGCCGACGCGTATATGCACCTCGACGTGGGCTCCGACCGCGGCTCGCGGACCGACGGCGAAGAGCCTCCCGCTCCCCGCCTCAACAGGCGCAATTTCAGTCTCGACGACAAAGAGCTGGAGCAGATCATGGAGCGCGAGTTCGGCCCCATACGCCGCAGGAGCTATACTCCCCGCGTTTACGCCGCCGACGACGCTTTTCTTGCCGCCGAGAGCGCCAAAAAGGACTATCTGATCGTCGACGGTTACAACATGATCTTTTCGTGGGAGGAGCTCAGAGAGAGCGGCAGAGACCTTGACGCGGCCCGACTCAGGCTTATGGAAATGCTCAGCAATTACCGCGCCTTCAAGGGCAGCGAGCTCGTGCTCGTTTTCGACGCCTACAAGGTCAGGGGCGGAGGCGGCGAACGCTTTGACCATCACGGGATACACGTGCTCTACACCCGCGAGGGTGAAACGGGAGATATGTATATAGAACGTCTTGCATCCGAGATAGGAAAGAATTATAATGTCCGGGTCGCAAGCTCGGACAGCCTCATACAGTTGTCCGCTCTGCGCTCCGGTCTGCTGCGCATAAGCGCGGCGGAGCTTGAAAGCGATGTCCGCTCGGTATACGAGCGCATTCGCGGCGTGATAAACGGAAAATGACATTCAGTTCAATGGGGTCTGCCCCGGAAAGGAAAAACATATGAAGAAAAAGATAAAAACACTGCTGTCGCTGCTTTTGGCGGCCGCGATGATCGCCGGCCTTGCTTCCTGCAAAAAAGGCGGCGGAGAAGAGGATTTCGGCAATCAGCTCGACGGGCTCGAAAAGGTCCGGCTTGAGCACGTATATACCATGAGTTATATCGACACGGGCGAGGGCGAGGGCGAAGACGCTGACGACTCCGGTTCGGAAAGCACCGCTCCGGTCTACGGCGAAAACGAATACAGCTACCACGACGAATACGTCGATTCCGTCACGGAAGCCGGCGGCAAGGTGTATATCGTCAAGCGTTATTATAACGAGGAGTACTCAAACGGGGAGTACGTTTCGGACAACGGCCTGCGCGTCAGCAGCCTCGATCCGGACAGCGGCGAAGTAAGCGACGTCGCCGATTTCAAGCAGGAAAACGACAGCAGTGAAAACGCGTATCACTATAAGGGAGTAAACAATGTCGCCCCGTGCTCCGACGGCAGCTTCTGGTGCGTAGTGATGGAAGAATTCGGCGACTGGTCCGATCCGACCGAGTATAATTACAGCACCCAGACCACCCTCGTTCACACCGCCGCCGACGGCTCCGAGCTCGCGAGCATCGACCTCGCTGACGTAATAGAAAACATGCCCGAATATTTTTACATAGACCGGATGATCGTTTCCCCCGGCGGAGATCTGATCATTTATACCGACCCCGACATGTACGTTATCGGTCCGGACGGCGCGCTTAAGCATATGATCTCCGCCCCCTCCGGCGGCAACATGTGGGTAAGCTCGGTCTGCTCCACCGGAAGCGGAGACGTCGTATGCCTCGTCATCGACTACGAGAACAACAAGCGCACCTTATACCGCGTCAACGTCGAAACGGGCTCCCTCGACATGCTTGGCGACATAGAGATCACCGACGCATACAACTGCGTGGGCGGCGCGGGGACCACCGTGCTTTTCAACCTCGGCTCGGCGCTCTATTCCTACGACTACTCCGCCAAAACTCAGCAGGAGCTAATCAACTGGCTCAATTCGGACATAAATCCCAACCGCCTCGATTACGTCACCCCCCTGTCCGACGGCCGCTTTATCGCTATGGAACGCAGCCGCGACTACAGCAAGACCCGTCTTGCCCTGCTCAGCAAAGCCTCCGAGGACGACGCGGTGGAGAAATACGTTATAAACTACGCCGCCGTATATCTTGACAACAATCTTCAGGACGCGATAATCGAGTTCAATAAGCAAAACAGCGATTTCCGCATTCAGTTCATTGATTATTCCAAGTACAACAGCACCGACGACTACTCTGCCGGCATACATCAGCTCAATATGGACATCATCTCCGGCAAAGTACCGGATATCCTCTCGCTCGACGAGCTTCCCTTCCAGACCTACGCTTCCAAGGGCATTCTTTTGGATATGGGCGCAGCGCTGGCCTCCGACCCGTCGTTCAACCGTGCGGACTATCTTGAAAATATCCTCGACGCGCCGCAGTACAACGGCAAAAGCTACAGCGTCATACCCAGCTTCTCCGTTTACACCATTATCGGCAAGAGCGATTACGTAGGCGAGGAGCCGGGCTGGACCGTGGACGATCTCCACGCGCTCATGGAGGCTCATCCCGAGTCCGCGCTGTTCGAGACGATGACGAAAAGCAACCTGCTCACCCTCCTTATGTATATGTCCATCGACGACTACATCAATTATGACAACGGCACATGCAGCTTCGACTCCCCCGCCTTTATCAAGCTGCTCGAGATTGCCAATTCCTTCCCCGACAGCATAGACTGGGAGAGCTATTACGGCTCCATGACCGACGCCGACTGGGAAGCCAGGAACAACGCTTATCGCGACGGCAGCATACTGCTTGAAATGAACGCCGTCAGCCGCTACGACGATATAAAGGACCAGATGAACAACTTCGGCGGCGCGATGACCTATAAAGGTTTCCCTGCCAGCAGCGGCTCCGGCAGCGTGATCATGCCCAACATGGAGCTCGCGATCTCCTCAAAGAGCCGTCTCAAGGGCGCGTGCCTGGACTTCATCAAATACCTTATGTCGAACGAATATCTCAGCGAGACGTCCTACGGTTTTCCGATAAACCGCAGCGTTCTCGAGCAGCAGGCCGCCGAGGCGATGGACGCCTCCCGCTTCGGCGACGTCGGCGCCTATGACAGCGCCTACGGCTCGGACGACTATTACTGGAATAAGCCTCTTACGCAGG
>DBWE01000075.1:0-1144 GCA_002308315.1 Clostridiales bacterium UBA1246
AGAGAGCCGATGTCGCCGCCCTGGCCGACGTCTTCCCAGGTGTCGTAGCAGGTGACGGTGCCGTCGGCGTTGAGCTCGAGAGCGGCCTCGGCGGAGTCAAACATGCCGATGGTGATCAAAAAGCCGCCAAGAGAAATGCCCACGCCCATCGCCTTGCCTTCCTTCTTTCCGGCCTCGGCAAGAGCCTTGTACTCGTCGTACACGGGCTTGATCTTCTCGAGCATCGCGGGATAGGGATAATCGTAATAGGGGACGCTGTTTATGGTGAGATCGCCGGGACGCGCCGCGTTGAGATAGCGGAACTCCCACGGATCCATGCCGATCTCCTCGGCCGCCATATCTATGAGAGCCTCGGTGCAGGTATATATCTGCGGGGCGCCGAAGCCGCGGTAAGCCGCGTTGAAGCCGTGGTTGGTGGCGACGCCGCGGGCAAGAGCCTTGAAGTTGGGGATGTTGTAGCCGTGGAAGCCGACGGAAACGAGGTTGTTGAAGATCTTGCCGGCCACGACGCCGTAAGCGCCGTGATCGAGGCCTACGTCGTATTCCGCGGCGATGATGCGTCCGTCGTCGCCGACGGCCAGGCGGCCGTTGGTATAGGTGGCGCTGCGCTTGCCGGACATGTGCATGAATTCCTCATAGCTGAGGGTCATGGTGCAGGGCATGTCCAGGTTCTGCACGGCGGTGGCGACCAGAGCGTAGGTGTTGGCGGTGACGGAATAGCCGAAGGAGCCGCCGACGGTGTTCATGATAACGCGTATCTTGTCTTTTTCAAGGCCGCAGCCCTGCTCGATGGCCTCGATGGCCTCGGTGATCGCCTGAGCCTTGCACTGTATGGTGAGCATGCCGTCCACGCCCCAATAGGCCTGCACCGTGTCGGGCTCTATGGGCAGATGCGGCTCGTGCTGGCTGTGGAAGCTGCCTTCCACCACGTGAGGAGCGTCGTCGAACAGCTCGGCGGTGTCCTCGCCCTTGAAGCAGGGCTGCTCCATGTAGAAGTTGGGCACGTTCTTGTGCAGCTGTATGGAGTTGGGCATGACCGCCTCGGGCAGGGTCATGTAGGAGGGCAGGACCTCGAGCTTCTGCTTGACCTTCTTGGCCGCCTCGCGGGCATGCTCGCGGGTGTCGGCGCAGACGACGGCGACGA
>DBWE01000075.1:1152-2572 GCA_002308315.1 Clostridiales bacterium UBA1246
CTTCTCGCCGCAGATGATGGGGAACTCGGTAAGTCCGCTGCCGCGCTGACGGGGAACGACGGCGGGAGCGTCTATGTTGTTGGTGCCCTTGACGTCCTTAGCGGTCATGACCTTGATGACGCCGGGCATCTTCTCAGCTTCGCTGACATCGATATCGATGATGTTGGCGTGCACCGCTTCTCCCAGAACGACGGCAAGGTGAGCCGTGCCCTCGGGCATCTTGAGAGCCAGATCGTCGCCGTAATCGGCAAGACCGGTGGCTTTCGCAAGAGCGGTGGGACGCGGATGACGGGAGCCGTAGATATCCTTCTCGTCCTTATAGTTGTAGGTGATGTCGTCCATCGTGAGCTCGCCGCGCATGACCTTGGCCGCCATCATGACGGCGTCGACTATGGGCTTGTAGCCCGTGCAGCGGCAGACGTTGTGATGGGAACGGAACCACTCGCGGACCTCCTCGCGGGTGGGATCGGGATTGGTGAGCAGCAGACCGTAGGCGGATACTATGAAGCCGGGGGTGCAGAAGCCGCACTGGATGCCGCCGTAGGTTATCCAGGCCTGCTGCAGGGGATGCAGTCTGCCCGGAGCGCCTATGCCCTCGATGGTGAGTATCTTGCTGTTTTCGGGAACGCTCGAGATCTTCCTGGTGCAGGAACGTACGGGCTCGCCGTCGATGAGGACGGTGCAGGCTCCGCATACGCCCATGCCGCAGCCGACCTTGACGCCCGTGAGCCCGATGCGGCGCAGGACGGTGGAGAGCTTGTCCTTCTCGGGATCACAGATGACAAAACGCTGAGCGCCGTTGATCTCAAACGTCATTCTGGTGAGTTTCGCCAATTAAATCATCCTTTCATAAGAATGTATTATACTTCAATATGAAGAATAACATACAAATCCGCGCGATTCAAGCGTTTTCGTGCCTCGTGAAGGCCGGATGACGGCGGGAAAGATTATACTATTTTGAGAATAAAGCCTGCCGCATCCGAAAAGAAGACCGGGCAGAGGCCGCCGGAAGGAAAAGGTTTTATTTTCGCCGCGCCCGGTTGATATGAGGAGAAAAAAATAATAAAATGAGAAAAAACGCATACGGTGGAACGATATGAAAAGCTTTATGGACGAGGAATTCCTTTTGAGATCGAAAACGGCGTCCGAGCTGTATCACGGCTTTGCCGAGGACATGCCCATAGCCGACTTTCACTGTCATCTCAGTCCGAAGGAGATGGCGGAGGACAAAAAATGGTCCGATATGAGCGAGCTCTGGCTCAGCTCGGATCATTACAAATGGCGCGCCATGCGCTCCGACGGCATCGAGGAGCGGTATATAACGGGCGACGCCCCGCCGGAGGAGAAGTTCGCGAAATACGCCGGGCTCATGCCGAGACTGATAGGCAATCCGCTGTATCACTGGACGCATCTGGAGCTG
>DBWE01000214.1:0-255 GCA_002308315.1 Clostridiales bacterium UBA1246
TTTCCCGCATCCAGGAATATACGTCCATTGAATATACCTCGTTCAGAAGGGAAGGAGCGGTGACCTCGCGGACCGTACCGCCGGCGACGACGCTGCCCTTGCTGAGGAGCAGCGCGTGGGTGCCGTAGGCGCGGGCGAGGCTGAGATCGTGCACCACCGAGATGACCGCGCGGCCGCTGTCTTTCAGCCATTCGCGGATAAGGTTGAATACCTGCTTCTGGTAAACGAGATCAAGGTGGTTTGTGGGCTCGTCAA
>DBWE01000214.1:352-6660 GCA_002308315.1 Clostridiales bacterium UBA1246
AATGGCCTCCTCGCTGCCGTCCTTGTCGCCGGAAAACACGGAGGATGAGTGCGCGTAGCGGCCGAGACGGACTATCTCCTCGACGGTGAAGGCATAGCCTACGTTATTGTTCTGACTGAGCAGACCTATGTCCAGAGCAAGCTCGCGGGGCTTCCGGCGGCGTATGTCGCGGCCCTGATAGAGTATGGTGCCGGTATAGGGCACGCCGCGGGAGATCGAGTTGAGCACGGTGGTCTTGCCCGCGCNNTTGTAGAACTGGAACACGAATCCGATATCGTGTCGACGATAATTCGTAAGCTGCTTCTCGTTGAACGTTGCGATGTCGACGCCGTCGACGAACACATTGCCGGACGTGGCGACATCGATGCCGCCCAGGATGTTGAGCACGGTGGTCTTGCCCGCGCCGTTGGGACCGATTATCATCAGCCACTGCCCGGGCTCCACCGAAAAGCTCACGTCGCGGAGTATCCGAAAATCGCCGTAGCTGACAGAGAGGTCTTTGACTTCAAGCAAGCTCATTTGCCCTTCCTCCTGCCTGCGGCGAAAATGTAGATGAACACCACGGAGCCTATCATGGACGTGACCACGCCGATGGGCAGCTCGAGGGGATTGAGAAGGATGCGCGCGGCAAGGTCGGAAAGCATGAGGAACACCGCGCCGGCAAAGACGGACACGGGCAGCAGCTTTTTGTGGTTCGGGCCCACGATAATGCGCGTCATATGCGGGGTGACAAGGCCGACGAAGGCGATGGTGCCGCCTATCGAGACGCAGACGCCGATGAGAGCGGAAACGCATATGAGCACGGTCAGCCTCACGCGCCGGATGTTCACGCCGACGTTGCGGGCGTTGTCTTCGCCGACGGCAAAGGCGTTCAGCTCGCGCGCGTGCAGCATTATTATGCCGCCGAAAATGACGAGGGCTCCGCAGAGTATGAGCACGTGGGTATAGGTATTGCCCTGAAGCGAGCCCATGGTCCAGAAGGTTATCTGCTTGACCTTGTCGGAGGCGAAGGTGATCACCAGACTCGTTATGCTCGAGACGAACATCGAAAAGATGACGCCTATGAGTATGATCGTGTTGGTGGAAAGAGACGAGTCGAGCTTATAGGCGAGCGAGAGTATGATCAGCAGGGAGAGAAAGGCGAAAAGGATGGCCATTATCATCGTGCCGGCAAAGGGCAGGAAGGGTATGCTTATCCCGAAGGCTATGGCGATCACCGCGCCGAGAGAGGCGGCGGAGGATACGCCGAGGGTGGAGCCGTCGGCCAGAGGGTTTTTCAGCAGCCCCTGCATACCGGCTCCGCACAGCGACAGCGAGGCGCCGACAAGGGCGGCGCTGAGCACGCGGGGGACGCGCACCGATACGATTATCGAAGCGTATTTTATCCCGCTGAGGTCCGAAGCGCGTATCGCGTCGAGGATAAGGCGGACGGTGTCTCTCAGGGGGACCCTTACGCTGCCGACGCATACGCAGAGAAAAAACACCGCGGGAGTCACCGCGAGAAAGGCCAGGTATTCAAGGACGTACAGTCCCTCTTTTCGTTTTTTCGGAATACGAGTCATGCTTTCTGCTCTCCTGAAGTAATGAGTCGGACCTCTGCCGTCCGGGCGCGTATCTTTCCGGCGCTTTTTGCCTTTTTCCCTTTGCAGGGCGGCATGTTTTCGAGGGCTGCGGCGAAAAATCGGCGCTGATCAGATAGACAGGGGACGTGACGCGGCGCTGCGGGAAAGCCGGAACAGCACACGGATCACGTCCCCGATCCCGGTTCAGGTCTCAGACAATGATTACTCGGCTTCGTTTATGAAATCATAAAGCATCTCGGCGCCCTCGGCAAGACGGGGAGAGGGGCGGGACAGCTCGTCGTTCTGCAGGTTGAGGATGGCGCCGTTCTTTACGGCGGTGACGTTCTCCCAGCCGGGACGGGCCATGATCTCCTCAATGGGGGTGGGGCCCTCGCCGAAGTACATCGAGATGGTCACGATGTAATCGGGATCGCGGTCGATGACCTGCTCCTCGGAGACCTCGCCCCAGCCGGACACGTCCGCGAATACGTTGACCAGACCGAGCATATCGGCGATCTCATTCATAAAGGTACCGGTGCCGGCGGTCCACAGACCGTACTGCAGCGGGGAGACCTCAAAGTACACGGTCTTGCCCTCGCCGTCGGCCTTGCTCTTGAGAGCGTCGAACTTCGCCTTCATATCGGATACGAGAGCGTCGGCCTCGGCCTGCTTGCCGAGCAGCCGGCCTATCATGTCTATGGAGGTGTACACGCCCTCGATGTCCTGAGCGTCGTTCATAACGACGTGGACTCCGGCGTCCTCCAGCTGCTTGATCTGATCCTCGGACTGCGCCATGGTGGACATGAACAGTACCTGAGGCTCAAGATCGATTATCTGCTCGATGTTGGTCTCATAGCCGGACTCCACGGAGGGCAGCTCCATGACCTCGGGGGGATAGTCGCAGTAGGCTCCGCGGCCCACCAGCAGGTCGCCGGCGCCGAGGGCGTAGATGATCTCGCAGTCTGCGGCGGTGAGGGCGACGATGCGGCTCGCGGGCTCGTCAAGAGTGATCTCGCGGCCGAGCATGTCGGTGACGGAAACGGAGGTGTCGGCGTCGGGCGTCGGCTCGCCTGCGTCGGGCGTCGGCTCGGAGGCGGGGGGCGTCTGCTCGCTGAGGTCGGGCGCCGAAACGGGAGCGTCGTCCTTTTTCGCACAGCCGCAGAAAACGAAGGTCAGCATGGCAAGAGCCATAATAAGGGCAATAATTCTTTTCGCGTTCATTTTTTCAGATATGTCTCCTTTCAGAAAAACCCGGACTGCCCGAAAAAAACGGACAGCCGTACCGCATGAGATATTATTACAATGCGGGGATAAAGTCAATAGAAACGGCGCTTTTCGGCGCAAAAAAACGAACGCCGCGGACGAAAAAACGCGCTCCCCGGCGCGATGAAAGCGGCCGGAGAGCGCGCAAAACGCATGAGAGTTACTTTGCGCTGCCGATGATGACGGTCCTCGTATCGGCGTCGTAATCGACTTCGAAGCCGAGGGCCGCGCCCAGCTCCCGCAGCTGGAAGTAATTGTTCCCGCCGAGGTTGTAGGCCCGGATGGAGGACAGCTCGCCGTTTACGTACAGCGGCTGATTGCTCCTAACGGCGGTGGCGCTGAGATCGTCGCCGATCACCAGCTCGCTGCCGTTGGGCTCATAGGCCTCTCCCGCGGTGCATGTGACGGTCCTTGTTTCGCTGTCGTAGCCGACGGAGAAGGAGGAAGCCGTGCCGCTGAGCTTCATGGCTATGTCGCGGAGCTTGAAGTAGTTGTTGCCGTTTATGTTGTATACGTCGAGCTCCACGGTCTCGCCGTCGACGGTGACCGTCTGATTGGAGCGCATGACGGCGTCCTTTTCGGCCTGCGTGACGTGCACTGCGCCTATCGCGGCGTTGAAGACTCCGGCAGCGTCGCGGGCGACGATGATGTAATCGCCGGGCTCGTCGAAGCTGATCTCAAAAAAGCCGTAGTCGTTGCCCCTGACGCCGGTGTCCTTCAGATCGTTCACGTCCGTGCCGGCCCATATCTCGGCGGCGTAGCCCTTTGTGACGTAAGCGAATTCCTCAAAGTCGAGATAAGTCTGATTTGCCTGCATGACGACCGTCTCGCCGGTATAGGCTGAGGTGGAGTGCGGGCTGAGGAAGCCCGCGCCGTAGGAGATGGTATACACGGCCATGTCCACCACGTCTCCGGAGTAAAGCATGGTCTCGGGGACGGTTATGTTCCCTTCAAGGTAGCCGTAGGCGCCGTAGGGATAGCTCTCGCCCCACAGCTTTGTCAGGCAGCCGATACCGCTGGTGGTGCCGATGCTTACGCCCTCGGCTCCGTCGGCATAGGCCGTTTCGTGCAGGGCGGTAACGGCGCTGCCGAGGGTGACGCCGTATTCCCAGGGCACCTTATACATGACGAGCGGCCGGCCGTCCCTGTCGGTGACGGGGGCGTTGCTGCGCACCACGTTGAAATACACGTAGCCGTCGTCAAGCTCGGCCTGCTCGTTTACCTGCATGTCGCTGTCGCCGACCAGCGGGGGATAGAGCTCGTTCCAGAAGGCGTCGACGTCCTCGGGATACGGGTACTGATCCGGCAGCTGCTCGATGCCGAGAAGCTCGCGCAGCGCCTGCGCCATGGCCACGTTGTTGATGTAATCGCCGGTGATGCCGAAGGCGTCCCCGTAATATCCGGCGAGGACGTTGTCTCTGCCGTAAACGTAATCGAGGAATATC
Source organism: Clostridiales bacterium UBA1246 (assembly GCA_002308315.1). Taxonomy (GTDB): domain Bacteria; phylum Bacillota; class Clostridia; order Oscillospirales; family Oscillospiraceae; genus UBA1246. Next base: position 4,623 of record DBWE01000214.1, read on the forward strand.
TCTGCCCCGCAGCCCTTGACGAAGAAGGGAACGACCTGGTTGGTGTGGGAGCCGGAGTTGTAGACCATGCCGGGCATGCTGCCCTTGCCGTTGTTGACCACGAGAGTGTATTCCGAACGCTTGCCGGTAACGTAGCCGGTCTCGTGATCGTCGCTTATGATCATAAGAGTCTCGTCCCAGCTCGAGTACTGCTCGACCCAGGCGCAGGCGGCCTCTATGGCTGCGGCGAAGTCGATGAATTCCTCGATGAAGCGGCCGCCGCAGTTGTCGTGGTTCATGGAGTCGGTCGCGCCGCCCTCTACCATGAGGTAGAAGCCGTTCTCGTTCTTGTCCAGCACGTTGAGAGCCGCGACGGTGGTCTGAGCAAGACTTGCGACGCTCTCGAGCAGAGGAGTCTGGAAGGGGAGATCGTCCTGCCAGTCGGTATACGTCTCGCTGCCGTTGAGGTCGGGACGGTTAGCCTGCGCAGTGCTCTTTACGGGGAGAACGCCGAGCAGCCTGTCGGGAGCGTTGTCATGGGTAACGGAGGTGAAATCTTCCTTGCTGACCGCCAGCGTCCAGTCGTCCGCTTTGCCGTCGCCGTCGGCGTCGCCGCCGGTGAGCTCGCCCGCGGCTATCTTTTCCCAGGTATCCTTGCCGCAATAACCGTAGTCGGGAGTGTCGACCGGTCTGCCGGCGTGATCGTAATAAGGATGGCCGGCGCCTATGACGACGTCGAGGACGCTGTCATAGAACTGATGGTCGAATATCTCGCCGTAGCTGTTGCGGTTGGCGCAGTGGACGGAAAAGCCGGCGGGGGTGGCGTGGCTCATCGCCACGGTGGTGACCACGCCGCTGGAGCGGCCGAGCTTCTCGAATTCCTCGGCCATGTTCGTGATGTCCTTTCCGGACTGATCCACGCCTATGGCGTTGTCATAGGTCTTCACGCCGCTCGCCATGGCGGTGGCGGAGGCGGCGGAATCGGTGCAGTTGCGGCGGAAGCATTTGAAATCGTCCCACATCCTGTCGCCGACGTAATAGCTGATCCCGTCGTCGTCGGTGGTCTGATTGCCGAGGGAGTAGGTGGTCATGGCAAGACTGATCCAGTCGTCCTGCTCGTAGATCTGATGGCCGGGCTCGCCGTACATGTAATAGTCGGCGGCAAGGTAAGCGTTGAAGCCCGTTCCGTCGGCTATGAAAATGATGACGTTTTTCGGGGCCTTGGGCAGCTCGTCCACCATAGCCGCGGGAGCGAGGCAGAGCAGCAGCGCCGCGCAGACGAACAGTGCCGTCAGTTTTGTCAAGCGTTTTCTCATTTTGTTTTTCCTTTCATTTATTATTCTCATTTTTGTTGTTGCAATATCGACCGGCGGGTTTATACTTGTATAAACGGCGCCGCGCGCCGCGGACGCCCGGAAAGCGGGACCGCCCGAAAGGAGAAAGACAGATGAAATACTTATACGAAACTCATATGCATACCGCCGAGGTCAGCCGCTGCGCTTCCGCGCCGGCCGTGGATCAGGTACGCTTTTATAAAGAGCAGGGCTTTGACGGCATAGTCATAACCGATCATTTCCTCGGGGGCAACACGACCGTGCCGGTCGATCTGCCCTGGAACGAGAGGATAGACCTTTTCTGCCGCGGCTATGAGCTGGCGGCGGAAGCGGGGGAGAAGGTCGGCCTCAAGGTCTTCTTCGGCTGGGAATACGCAGACCAGGGCAGCGACTTCCTCACCTACGGGCTCGACAAGGCCTGGCTCTTAGAGATGGAGGGGCTGCTGAGCATGTCCATCACGGACTATCTGGATTTNNTGCCGCGGCTATGAGCTGGCGGCGGAGGAAGGGGCAAAGCTCGGCGTCAGGGTCTTCTTCGGCTGGGAGTTCGCGCATCTGGGCTGCGATTTCCTTACCTACGGTCTGGACAAGGCCTGGCTCAAGGCGCACCCCGACATAGACAAGCTGGAGATAAACCGCTATCTCGATCTCGTGCGCTCCGAGGGGGCCTACGTGGTGCACGCGCATCCCTTCAGAGAGGATTTTTATATCCCGTATATCCAGCT
>DBWE01000179.1:0-12073 GCA_002308315.1 Clostridiales bacterium UBA1246
GGGAGCGGCCGTTCAGGCCGCTCCCCGCGCTGCTGTTATCCTTCAGCCGTCCTCTTCCGTGCCGTCCTCGGGCGGCTGAGGTGCTTCCTCATCGGACGCCTCGGGAGGCTGACGCATACCGCCAAAGCCCTCCGGCGGTCCGGATCTTCCTCCGAAGCCTCCCTCGGGCGGAGTGAACGTGCCGCCCCCGAAGCCCTCAGAGGGATCGAACATACCGCCGAAGAAGCCTCCCTCGGGCGGGGTGAACGTCCCCTCGCCGAAGCCCTCCGCGGGATCGAATATCCCGCCCGGAAAGGCTCCATCGGGCGGCTGGAATCCTCCGCCGCCGAAGAAGCCCATGCCCCGGCCGGAGCCCACGGTGATGACCTCGCCGCCGTTCTCGACATTGCCGCAGTTGGAGTCGAGCACCTCGTCGCTGCCGCTCGGCGTTCCCGCCGCGATGAGGCCGCCGTTTACCGTGATGTAGCCGTTGGAGTCGATGCAGTCTCCCTCGGCGCCGAGGCCGGCGAATATATGCAGCACGCCGCCGTTCATCGTGAACACGGACACGTCGTCCTCGTTCACGTTTATGCCGTCGTCCTGAGAATAAACGTTTACGTGCCCTCCGTTCACGGTCAGGTGCAGCTCGCTGCCGATCCCCTCAAACGTGGTGGATCTTACGTTCAGTATGCCGGCGCCCGTTTCTCCGCCGTTGACGTTCATGGAAACGAAGCTGTAGAAGGCTCCGTCCGTCTTGTGCGCTTTTTTCTGCACCGTGCTGCCTTCGGACTTATACTTCGCTTTCAGCAGTCTGAATACGTTGGCCCCGGTGAAGCTGTTCTCCGTGCCGTCGGCTATTTCGACGGTGACTCCGGCGTTCGAGGTATCCACCTCCGCTCCGTAGCTTTCCCTGTCCTCCCAGCCGTTGTCGCATTCGTACGCGCTGTAGAATATTATCGCCGGCGCGCAGCTGCATTCCACGTCCGCTCCGTTCAGTATCAGCTTTATTTTCGCGCTCTCGTCGGCAAAGGTCTCGTCCCTGTCGCCGAGGTCGACGAATATCTGGCCCTTCCAGCTGCCCTCGAGGATATACGTGCCGGCCTTCGTTATATGCAGCACCTTGTTTTCATAGGCTTCCTCCGCCGTGTGCATCATTTCCGAGGGCAGCGCGCTGCCGAGCACGGGCAGCGTGGAGAAGATATAGTCGGTCAGTCCCTCCGCGGTATAACGGTATACCCACTCCGTCTCGTCGTCGTAGACTTCCTTGGAAAAGCCGCTCTCGTCCAGCGCGGGGTAATACCATATATCATGCGCTATGTATACCGCGGCGTCGGTCTCGGGCTCCTCGCCCTCATACCATTCGCTTTCCTTTCCGGGGTCGATCTTCCATACGTAGTCGAATTCCTCCGCGGCGACGCCGTCGAGCTCAGCCGAGTCTCCGCCGAGTCTGAGCACGTGTGCGCCGTCCTCCCCGCTCGCATTTTCCTTTGAGGGGGCGTCGTCACTGTCCTGCGCGGCGGTGTTTTCCTTCGCCTGCGCGTCTTCCTTCGAGCCGTTTTCCGACGCTGCGTCGGGCGTGTCCGTGTCGGGCGCGCTCGTGCCTGCCCTCATCGTGAACGTGCACGCGGAAAGGCTCAGCAGAAATATGAGCGCCATGATGACTGCGGCTGTTTTTTTCATGTCCGTCTCCTCTCTTTCAAAAAAAGATGTCAAATAAACCGATCGGGCGAAGAGCTCTTCCGCTCTTCGCCCGTATTATCGCCGATAAATGTGAACGGAAATTCACGTTTTTTTGAACATTTTCAAAATTTTGTCAGTCTCGGGGAGCCGGAGCGAGACGGGAAAAGTCCGCCTCGCGGGCTATCGTTTCGGCCAGAAGGGCGGCGCCCGCCTCGTCGCTTTCGTCAAAGCGTCCCTCGAAAGGGCTGTCTATGTCGAGCACTCCCACTATCCTGCCGCCGCTTATCATCGGCGCGACGAGCTCCGAGCGGGAGGCTTCGTCGCAGGCAATGTGACCGGGGAAGGCGTGCACGTCGTCCACTCTCAGCACGCTGCCCCTCATCACCGCGCTGCCGCAAACGCCCTTTCCTTTTTTGATGCGTATACAGGCAGGCTTGCCCTGAAAGGGGCCGAGCAGCAGGTCTTCTCCGTCGGTCAGATAAAAGCCCGCCCAGTTTATCTCATCCATCCCGCCGAAGATGACCGCCGCGGCGTTGGCGAGCAGGGGCACGCAGTCCCGCTCCTCCTCGGCGAGCGCGCGTATCTGCGCCGCCATGGTCTTGTAATCGGTCATTTTCCCGCCTCCGCGGGCGCTTTGTCGTCTTCGCCCACCAGCCGCACGGCTATCCTCTCCTCGGGATCGTCGATGTCGTTGTCCCTGAGAGCCTTGCTGCAGTTTTCGATAAGGTCGAAGTATACGTCCCAGTAATCCTCCGTACGGCACCACGAGCGCACGGTGAAAATGTACGTATCGTCGTCGACCGCCGTCATGCGGGCAAAGGACGGCGGATCGCTCAGTACGCCCTTCGTCGCCTCGGACGCGCTCAGCAGCACTCTTTTGACGAACTCCGCGTCGATATCGTTGGTTATCTTGAAGTCCAGATCCACGCGCCGCTTCTCGTCGTGGGTATAGTTGGTCACGTTGGCGTTCATCAGATCGCCGTTGGGCACGAAGATGCGCTTGTTGTCAAGGGTGGTAAGGCTCGTGTAGAAAATGCTTATGTCCCGCACCGTGCCCTCCGCGCCGCCGGACTCTATGTAATCTCCTATTTTGAAGGGCTTGAATATGAGTATCATCATCCCTCCGGCGAGATTGCCCAGAGCGCCCTGCAGGGCGAGACCGACAGCCAGGCCGCAGGACGCCAGGATGGCCACGACGCTGGACATGGATACGCCGAGCACTTCTATCACGCTGATTATCAGTACCGCGTGCAGCAGCACTCTGACCGCGTTTTTTGCCATGTGCCTGACGGTCTCGTCCATTCTGAGCCTGTCTATGCCTTTTTCGAAAGCCTTATTGAAAAGCTTTATCACGAAATGCCCGATAACGAGGATAAGTACCGCGGCGATTATCTTGCCGCCGTAGGTGCTGCCGAGGTCAATGGCGTTTTCAACAAAATGATTCATGTCCGTACCTCCCGTTATTTCGCGAACTGCTCCGCTATGTTCAGCACGAGCTGAACGCACATATCCATTTTTTCCGCCGAGGCGTGCTCATAGGGTCCGTGGTGCGCAAAGCTGCCCGTGGGCAGATTGGGGCAGGGCAGGCCGCGGTATGAAAGCTGCGCCCCGTCCGTGCCGCCTCTCACGGGCACGGTCTTCACCTCGAGTCCGAGAGCCCGCGTGGCCTCCGCGGCTTTTTCCACCACCTCGAAGCGCGGTCTGATCATCTCGAGCATATTGCGGTACTGCTCCTTCAGCGTCAGCTCGACGGTGCCTTCCCCGTATTTGTCGTTGAGCAGCTTCGCCGCGTGGCGCATCATGTTTTTCCGCGCCTCGAACGCGCCCGCGTCATGGTCGCGTATTATATATTCGAGCCGGGCGCTCTCCACGCTTCCCTCGGCTCCGGTGAGGTGGAAAAAGCCCTCGTAGAGCTCCGTGTCCCTCGGCGTGTCGCCCTCGGGCAGCATGCGGTTGAACTCCATCGCCACGAGCATGGCGTTTATCATGGTGTTTTTCGCCGAGCCGGGATGCACGTTGAAGCCCGTCACCTTCACCAGCGCCGAGGCGGCGTTGAAGTTTTCGTACTCTATCTCTCCCACGTCGCCGCCGTCGAGAGTATACGCCAGCTCCGCGCCGAAGCGGTCCAGGTCCAGCAGCTCCGCGCCGTGGCCTATCTCCTCGTCGGGACAGAAGCCCACCGCGACGGGGCCGTGAGGCAGGTCCCCGGAAACGATGCGCTCAACCGCGGTCATTATCTCGGCCACGCCCGCCTTGTCGTCGGCGCCGAGGACGGTGGTGCCGTCGGTCACCACGAGCGTATGCCCCTTCAGCCCGGTCAGATGGGGAAACTCCTTCGGGCTCAGCACGCGCCCCGAGGCGGACAGGATCACGTCTCCCCCGTCGTAGTTCTCTATCACCCGCGGTCTGACGTTATCGCCGGGGAAATCCGGAATAGTATCGAGATGCGCGAGGAAGCCCACGCACGGACGGTCCTCATGACCCGGCGAGGCGGGCACGCGGGCATAGACGTACGCGTGCTCATCCACGTATACGTCCTTCGCCCCGAGCTCGCCGAGCTCCTCCGCCAGCATCCGCGCGAAGCTCAGCTGCCCCTCGGACGAGGGGACCTTTCCCGCGTCCTCGACCGCCGCGGTGGCGACCTGCGCATAGCGCACGAGTCTTTCGTATGCTCTCACTGTTTCATCCTCCTTCGGACATGCCGAAAAGGCAGCCGCCTTTCGCGCTGCGCGGAAAGGCTGTCTGCCCTCTTGTCATGAATATGTTTGACAATGCCGTCATGAATACGTCTTTATTATCTCCTCGGCTACCTCTTTTCTTGATATGCAGCGGTCCATGGCCTGCTTTTCGATATACCGGTGAGCCTGCGGCTCGTCCAGCTTGAGCTGGGAAATGAGCAGCCATTTCGCGCGGTTGACCACGCGGATCTCTTCCATTTTCTCTTCCACGGAAAGCGCCTTTTTTTCCGTTCTCTTCAGGCGCTCCCGCGCGCTCGCCATCCAGTCGAGCGCCACGGAAAGCTGCCGGGACGAAAGCGGCCGCGCCAGGGTGAACACGCCGTGCTCGGCGACCCGGTCGCGGACGTCGTCGTGCAGCTCCGAGCGCACGAGCAGGAGCACCACGCTTCCCGCCGAATGGCCGACGTCTACGGCAAATCTCGTCCCCGCGTCGTCCGGAAGCGGAGAGTTGACGATCACGAAATCATAGCTCCGCTCGCTCCACGCCCGTTTTCCGGCGCTGACGCTCGAAACCGTTCTTACCGGCTGAAAGCGCGAGCCGGGCATGAGCTCGGAGAGCGCGTTATTCAGTTTTTCCGCGGCGGAAACGACGAGAACGCTGTAAATACGCTCCTTCAAGCTCATAAAAGTACCTTTTCCCGATCACGTGCCGGAGCAGTCCGTATCTGTTTATTTCCCGCAGTATATCTCCAGGATCTCACCGGGGACGTGCGCTTTGATAAACTCGCTGGTCACGGCGCTTTCGCACGCTTCCGCGAAGCAGTCCGGAAGCGGCTCATAGGCCGCGAGGGCTTCCGCGCCGGCGTTATAAAGGTTCATGTCCGCGGGCGGGCACAGCGGCAGCTTGTTTTCTATCCCGTAAAGGCCCGCGTAGATCATCAGCGCGAAGGCCAGGTAGGGATTGGCCGTCGGATCCGGCGAACGCAGCTCCGCGCGGCGGTATTCTCCCGACGCGGCGGGGATGCGGATAAGCTGAGAGCGGTTTTCGTGAGACCAGGTCACGTACTTCGGCGCCTTGCACCGGCCCAGGCGCCGGTAGGAGTCTTCACAGGGGTTGAGGAAAGCGGTCATCGCTCTCGCGTTTTGCAGCACTCCCGCTATCATATGCGAAAAAACGGCGCCGTCTTCAAAGGGCCGCAGGGATACGTTTATATGAAAGCCGTTCCCGGGCGCGTCCTCGACGGGCTTGGGCGAAAAATCCGCGGCAAGGCCGTTTCTGTGGGCCACGGTCTTTACTACGCGCTGGAAGGTCATGGCGTTGTCCGCGGCGACGAGAGCCTCGGCGTATCTGAAATCTATCTCGTTCTGTCCCGGGCCCTCCTCGTGATGAGAGCTCTCCGGGCGTATGCCCATCTGCTCCAGCGTAAGGCAGATCTCCCGGCGGACGTTCTCTCCGCGGTCCTCGGGCGCGATATCCATGTATCCCGCTTTGTCGCAGGGCACGGCGGCGGGCCTGCCGTCCTCGTCGAGATTGAAAAGGTAGAATTCCTGCTCGGCTCCGAAGGTGAATTCACAGCCCGCCTTTTTCGCGTCCTCCTCCGCCTTTTTGAGGAGCCTGCGCGTATCGCAGCGGAAGGGGGAGCCGTCCGGATGCGTGATGAAGGAATACATCTGCACCACGCGGCCGTGCTCGGGCCGCCAGGGCAGCGGCATGAGCGTTTCGGGATCGGGGTGCAGCAGCAGGTCGCTGCGCGCCTCGTCGCCGAAGCCGGCTATGGCGGACGCGTCGAAGGAAATGCCGTGTTCAAAGGCCCGAGGCAGCTCATCCGGCATTACCGCGATATTCTTCTGTTTGCCGAAAACGTCGCAGAAGGCAAGGCGGATGAACTTCACGTCCTCCTCACGGGCGTACTGAATGACCTCATCCTTTGAATATTTCATACTATCCTCCCGTACGGGTCAGTTTGCCACGTACATTCTTCTGTACGGATTTTTGCTGTCCGGCGTGACGACCGTGAAGGGCGCGGAAAGCACCTCTTCCCTGTCGAGTCCGAAGATACCGCAGTATTCCGCGATATGCTCTCTGAGCTCGCGCAGATCGTCCCCGGAAGCGGGCCGGGCCGTCACCTGCTCCGGAAAGGCCACGCCGGCGCAGTCGGAGCGGAGAAACATTTTACCGCCGTGCATCCCCGTGCACGGGAACATGCCCACGCAGTCCTTCCCGGGCTCGGCGAGGTTGAGGACTATTATGACTCCGCCGGCCTGATACTCTCCCAGAAAGCTCCCGGCCCTGCCGCCGATGATCATAAGCGGCACCTTGTCCTCATAGGCCTTCATATGTATGCCCGCCCGGTAGCCCGCGCTGCCTCCGACGTATATCCTGCCGCCGCGCATCGCGTAGCCCGCGGCGTCGCCTATGCTGCCGCGGACGATGATGGCGCCCTCGTTCATCGTATCGCCGACGGCGTCCTGTGCGTTGCCGAGCACCGTGATCGTGCCGCCGTTCAGATACGCGCCGAGAGCGTTGCCCGGAACGCCCCGTACCGTGATATCCACGCCCGACATTCCGGCGGCTATAAAGCGCTGGCCCCGACACTTTTCGACCGTGCACGGGCCGCCGACGCTCCTTATGGCCTCGTTGAGCTCTCTGTGCTCCAGCCCCTCCGCGCAAACGGATATCATATTATACCACACCTCCGAACATTTTTCTACGCATCTGCGGCGGATATGCCGCCGTTGAGGCGGTTTTTTTCAGCATTTCGAAATCCACCGAGGCTATCGGCGTTTTTTCGCGTATCATGGCCGTGTATATCCCGGCGCGCTCGCAGCCGCCTATTATGATAAAGCCCTTCAGCAGACCGTCCGAAATAAACAGGCGCTTAAAAGACTCCTCCGTCTTTTCCGTGTACGTCTCGCCCTCGTATGAGCCCGCCGTCATGACGTGCAGGCCGAACAGTCCCATGGAGTTCATCGGGAGGGCTTTCTCGAAGACCTCGCTCCCGCCGGCCATATTCACGCCGGCAGCGTGCCCCTGCATATACGCGTTGGGCAGTATTGCCATCACCCTTTTCCGCCCGGAGGATACGTCCTCGCTCTCGGTGCAGTCCCCCGCCGCGTAGACGCCCGCGGCCGAGGTCTCCATCCTCGCGTCGGTCAGCGCCCCGCGGCCGGTCTGAGCGCCCGTACCCTCAAGCAGGCTTATCTCCGGCCTTACTCCCAGCGCCGTCACCAGCACGTCGAAGCCGACGGTATCCCCGCCGCTCATTACGGCGCGGTCCTTCTCAAAGCGCGATACCGTCTCTCCGAGCATGAAACGGATCCCGTTTTTCTCCATATGCCTCCGCACCGTGTCGGCGCTCTCCTCGTCAAGTATGCTCGAAAGGATGCGCGGGGAACGGTTGCATACCGTCACCTCTCCGGCGCGTCCGCTGAGCCCCTCGGCGCATTTCAGCCCTATGAGCCCCGCCCCGAGGATCAGCACGCGGGAGGACGGCCCCACGGCTTTTTCCAGCGCGAGGGCGTCGTCAAGAGAGGTGAACGTGAAGCGGCGCGGCACGGTATCGAGCCCCTCATACTCCGGCACGAAGGGCGCCGCCCCCGTGGCGAGGCACACCGCGTCGTATCCCACGGCGCTGCCGTCGTCCAGCTCCGCCTCATGCCTGTCGTGGCGTATGCGCACCGCCTTTCTGCCGTACAGCACCCGGCAGGACATGCGCTCGTAAAAATCCGCGTTCCTGTAACGGATGCGCTCAAGGTCGGTCTTTCCTTCCAGATAATACGAAATGAGCGGGCGGCAGTATACGCCGTGCTTCTCTTCGGATATCACCGTGATCTCGCCGCTCCCGTCCACGCTCCGTATCCCCTCGATGCAGCCCGCGGCGGCAATGCCGTTGCCTATGATGACATATCTTTTCATCACGCCTCACCTCGCTGCTCATAAACGATGGCTCTGTTCGGACAGCCCTTCACGCAGGCGGGCTCGCCGCAGGCGTTATCCAGACAGAGCTCACATTTCCGCATCACGCCGTTTTCGCCCGGAGCCAGCGCGCCGTAGGGGCAGACCAGCACGCAGGTAAAGCAGCCCACGCACCTGTTCCCGTCTATGCGCACCGTGTCCCCGTCCTTTGACAGGGCTCCCGCTATGCAGCTCTTTACGCATATCGGGTCCGTGCAGTGCCTGCACGAAACGGCGTAGCTTATTTTTTCGCCGTCCTCCACGCGTATGCGCGGGAATATCGGCTTTCCCTTCAGGGCCAGGGCCATGTCCGAAAGTCCCGAGTTCGCGAAAGCGCAGTTATACTCGCACAGGTGACAGCCCAGGCACCACTCTTCGTTTACGTATATGCGTTTCATCAGTTCATTCCCCCGCGTGAGAGATACCGAGGATCTCCAGTTCCTTTTCCGTCATTCCCACTCCGCGAAGCATCAGCCGGTTGCCGCGGAGCGCCTCGATGGAATTGATGCCCATGCCGCCCATGANNTCCATTATCTCGTGCCGCCAGGCGGTCATCAGATTTACGAGCCTTTCGCACCCGATGTCGGGATTGAGCCTTTTGACGAGCTCGGGGCGCTGGGTGGCTATGCCCCAGTTGCACCTGCCCGTCTGGCAGGTGCGGCACAGATGGCAGCCGAGAGCCAGCAGGGCGGCCGTAGCGACGTAGCAGGCGTCGGCTCCGAGGGCCACCGCCTTGACCACGTCCGCGGCGCTGCGTATGGAGCCGCCGGCCACGAGGGAAACGCTGTTTCTTATCCCTTCGTCGCGCAGCCTCCGGTCAACGGCGGCAAGGGCCAGCTCTATGGGTATGCCCACGTGATCGCGTATGCGGGTCGGCGCGGCTCCCGTGCCCCCGCGGAAGCCGTCTATGGCGATTATGTCCGCGCCGCTGCGGGCGATGCCGCTCGCTATCGCGGCGATATTGTGGACCGCCGCCACCTTTACTATGACCGGCTTGCGGTATTCGGTGGCCTCCTTGAGAGAATACACGAGCTGCCGCAGATCCTCAATGGAGTAAATATCGTGATGCGGAGCGGGAGAGATAGCGTCCGAGCCCTCGGGGATCATGCGCGTTCTCGAAACGTCGCCCACGATCTTCGCCCCGGGCAGATGCCCGCCGATGCCGGGCTTCGCGCCCTGGCCCATCTTTATCTCTATGGCGGCTCCGGCCTCGAGATAGTCCTCGTGAACGCCGAAGCGCCCGCTCGCCACCTGGACCACCGTATTCGGCCCGTAGCGGTAAAAATCCTCGTGCAGGCCTCCCTCTCCGGTATTGTAGAGGATGCCGAGCTCCGTCGCGGCCCTTGCCAGGGAGGCGTGGGCGTTATAGCTGATGGAGCCGTAGCTCATGGCCGAAAACATCACCGGCATGGACAGCTCTATCTGCGGGGGGAGCTCGCACACGATCTTCCCGTTTTCGTCCCGCCGTATCCCGTCCGGCTTTTTCCCGAGGAAAACGCGCGTTTCCATGGGCTCACGGAGCGGGTCTATGGGCGGGTTGGTCACCTGGGAGGCGTTGATGAGGATATTGTCCCAGTACACCGGCAGCGGCTTGGGATTGCCCATGGAGGACAGCAGCACTCCGCCGCTCGACGCCTGCTTGTATACCTCCTTGATCGTATCCTCCGGCCAGTTGGCGTTCTCGCGCAGCCTGCAGTCGCTCCTGACTATTTTCAGCGCCCTTGTGGGACAGAGGGCCACGCAGCGCTGACAGTCCACGCATTTCGTCTCGTCGCTCATCATCACGCCGCGCTCGGCGCTGTAAAAGTGGACCTCGTTGGCGCACTGCCTTTCGCATACGCGGCAGGCGATGCAGCGCGCTTCGTTCCGGACGACCTCGAATTCCGGATAGATAAAATCAATACCCATCAGAAGGCACCTTCCTTCACTTTTACGATCACCGGTTCTCCGCCCTCGGGGGCCCGTATGTTCTCCGCGTCCGGCTCCATGGTGCGTATGGCGGCCTCCTCGCTGGCGATGAATACTCTGTCGTCCTTCTCGCCCACCACCATCGAGCGGAGCTTCAGCCGGTCGTTCAGCGCCATGAGCCCGCCCGTGAAGCCGAGTACTATCGAGAACGGCCCCGTCACCAGCAGGCTGGGGAAGACCGTACGGAGATATGCGAGCTTTTTCTTCTCCTCTTCGTCGCGCTCCGCCTCTATGGCGCTCCAGAAGGGAGCGGCTATCACGTCCGCCGCCTCCTTCAGCGTAAGGCCCTGCACGCGGACGAGATAATCCAATATATAGGTAATGACCTCGGTGTCGGTCTGCAGCGTGCATTTGTACCCGAACATCTCTATGAAGCGGCGGTTGGCGTCGTAGGAGGATATCTCGCCGTTATGCACCACCGAATAGTCGAGCAGGGTGAAAGGATGCGCTCCGCCCCACCAGCCCGGAGTGTTCGTGGGATAGCGGCCGTGAGCGGTCCAGGAATATCCCTCATATTCCTCCAGCCTGTAAAAGACTCCCACGTCCTCCGGATAGCCCACGGCCTTGAAGGTGCCCATGTTTTTCCCGCTGGAAAAAACGTACGCGCCCTTCATTTCCGTATTGATCCTCATCACCGTGCGGGCTACCAGCTCCTTTTCATCGAGCTGCAGGCTCGTGAGCATGGAGCGCAGCGGAGCGACGAAAAACCTCCATATTATGGGCTCGTCCGTAATGGCGGGTATGGTCCGCGTGGGAATGCGCTCGGAATGGACTATCTCGAAATACTCCTTAAGAAACGCCTCGCAGTCCTTTCTCGCCTCGCGGTCGTCGAAAAACATATGCAGCGCGTAAAAATCCCTGTACTCGGGGTAGATGCCGTAGCCGGCAAAGCCTCCGCCGAGACCGTTGCTGCGCTCATGCATGGGCTTCATGGCGTTCGTGATCATCTCTCCGCTCATTCCGACGCCGTCTCTCGAAATGACCGCCGCAATCGCGCAGCCCGAGGGGATGCGCACCCGGCCCTCTCTCATCATGCCGATCAGTCCCTTTCGAAAAAATAAAAAAAGAAAGGCGTTCATTCCGCACGGATGCCCCGCCCGGCAATGAACGCCTTTGCTCATTTGCAGGAATTGTATAACGCTTCATGCACATTGTCAAGGGATTTGATGATTTTCGGCTCATAAGCACAAAAAAAATGCAGGTTTGCAGGGGCAAAATTTGCAAATTGCCGCTTGACAGAGGCAAACGCGCCGTTGTATAATGCGCGGGTAAAGGCAAAGGCGTCTTTGAGTTATCATGCTCGAAGCCGCTTTTTTTCTTTTCCGGAGAAAAGCAGAGCAAACTGAATAAGGATGATAAAGGCAAAGGCGTCTTTTGGGTTTTCACCTAAGGAGTCTTTGCCTTTACTCATTTTTAAATAAAGAAGAGGAGACATGAACATGAGCACAGTATCGGATTATTTCGGAAGCATGGTTTTTGACGATCGCGTGATGCGTTCCAATCTCTCGGCCGATGTTTACGCTTCCCTTCGCAAGACGATAGACGAAGGGACGGAGCTCGATATCGGCGTGGCGAACGCGGTCGCCGAGGCGATGAAGAATTGGGCCGTCGCCAACGGCGCTACTCATTTCACTCACTGGTTCCAGCCCCTTACCGGCATCACCGCCGAAAAGCACGACAGCTTCATCTCCCCCTCTCCGGACGGAAGCGTGATCATGGAATTCTCGGGCAAGGAGCTCATCAAGGGCGAGCCGGACGCTTCCTCCTTCCCCTCCGGCGGCCTTCGCGCCACCTTCGAGGCCAGAGGCTATAC
>DBWE01000179.1:12082-12528 GCA_002308315.1 Clostridiales bacterium UBA1246
ACCGCCTGGGACCCGACCTCCTACGCGTTTATAAAGGGAAAGACCCTCTGCATACCCACCGCCTTCTGCTCCTACGGCGGACACGCCCTCGATAAAAAGACGCCGCTCCTCCGCTCCATGGAGGCGCTGAGCAGGCAGGCGCTGCGCATACTGAGGCTGTTTGGCAACGACACGGCCAAGAGAGTGGTCTCCTCCGTAGGCCCGGAGCAGGAATATTTCCTCATAACGAAGGAAATGTACGAGCAGCGCCCCGACCTGCGCTTTACCGGCCGCACCCTGTTCGGCGCGAAGCCCCCGAAGGGGCAGGAGCTGGACGACCACTATTTCGGCGCGATAAAGCCGGCAGTGGCCGCCTTTATGGAAGACCTGAACGACGAGCTGTGGAAGCTCGGCATACTCGCCAAGACCGAGCACAACGAGGTCGCCCCGGCGCAGCACGAGCTCGC
>DBWE01000113.1 GCA_002308315.1 Clostridiales bacterium UBA1246
CGCCGGGCAACGACCCCGGATATCCGGCGGGAGAACGCCGTGTTCGCCGAAACTGTTGACGGGTATTATTTGTCCGAAGAAGAGAAAGACTCAATCAAAAATCAGCTTCATCGGGCGCAGGATATGCTAAACAGGCTCCCTATTGTGGCTTCCGTACAAAGTAACGGGTGGGACGGAATGAGTAAACCCGCTTTGAAGAAAAAACTTGTAAAGTCATGGAAAGCAAGAGGTTTTCATGTCGACTCAAACACATTAGGGCGTATTGACGTCGATCAAGGTGATCTAAACCGCAGCGTAGATTATATGACAACCGATGCGGAAGTCGCGGCATACGAAGCGCTGTATTACGTGTTGAAACGCGGAAAACTAATTGACGAGCAAGATAATTTCAAGAAAAGAGGATACAACACTATAACTATTGCGGCACCTATTGAGCTGAACGGAATACGCTGCAACATGGCGGTGGTAATAAAACAGACAAAAGGAAACCGGTATAAGGTACACCGTATCCTTACACCGGACGAAAAAAACTTTACTCTCCCGAAACAGGCTGATGCAGAGCCTACCAACCCCGGTGGCTTCACCCAAAGCGCCTTACTTCGGGGAGAGGTCGATCCGGACATCAACTCTGCATCGGAAGAAAGCATACCACAGACCGGCGAAACTGTCAACACCCCCTCCGAAGTCGCAGCGGGCGGGCAGAATACGGAAGCAGGGGCAGACGCCGCCGGAGAAGCGCCCGCATCGGCGCGGGAAGGACTGCCGCAGAAGGCAAAGGATTATCTGACGCGGGCGGAAAACAAGCTGCTGAGAGAGCTCGGCACGGCCCTGAGCGTGCCGACAGAGATGATCAACGCCATGCGCCGGGAATTCTACGGAGAGAACAAAGGCGAAAATAACACCCGGAATCGCGCGGTGTATGAGGAAAAGCCAAACATCCCAAAAGAAAAGTTTACACAATATGCGCTAAATTCATCTGTGGCCCCAGATAAAGCAAATGCTTTTCGCGAAGCACTGGGACATACGCAAGAAAACTATGAACAGCTAATAGAGCAAATCGAGCAAACGTTCAAAGTTGACAAGTGCTCGAAAAAGGTTACAATGGATTTGGTATTAGTTATGAGCAAATAATGACGATCAAAGGAGCAAATGGAAAGTCGGCAAATGTTTGTACCGGGTGGATCAAACGAAACGGAGAAAACAGATTGTCATTGACATCGGTTTATGTTACAAAAAAGAAGGAAATACAGAATGATTGAGAAATATACAAAAGTCAAGCTAAAAGATGGGCGCGAAGGCGTTGTAGTCGACTACCTCGGCCCGGATTATATTGTTGATGTCGGGACTTCTCCTGAGGATTGGGATACCATTCTTGCCAAACCTAACGAAATTGCAGTCGAAAAATAAATAATCAATATACCAAAACCACGATGCAGATAGCACCGTGGTTTTTCTTTGTCCGAAAAAGGACCTGCAGCGGAGCCGGTCGAATAATCATCCGCGCCCGGACGCGCGCATTTGGGACAATCACGGCTTTTGTACCGGATGATTTGAAAAGCCGTATGCGGGACAGGCTGTTCCGCTCCGCCGAAAATACACGTGCGGGATGTTGCCCGCGATATCAGGCCGCAAATATACAGCATAACCTACGACCCGCAGTTCAATGAAAAGAGGCAGATTACCCACCGCGGTAACGGCCAACGGAGCAATTCCGAAGTGCGTTATCCGAGTTACGTGGGATTTACTGCCTCCGCGCAAAATATACCACAGCCCGGTGAAGCTGTCAACGCCCCCTCCGAAAGCACGGCGGGCGGGCTTGACCCGGAATGGCGCGCCTCATTTTTCGCCGTGTCTGTCGAACAGCTCCCCGTCCAGAGCGGATATATCGGCGAGGCGCAGCGTCTCGCCCGTGCTCAGCGTCAGCGTTCCTCCGGCCGTGTCTATCCTTTTTATCCTGCCGCGGGTCTCCTCGTAGCGGCCTCCCGCCTTTTTTTCATCCCGGATGAAATAAGTTATCCTTATCTCGGGTCCGTTTTCCGCCTCGGCCGCCAGAAGGCCGAGGCGTCTGTCCAGCTCCTCGCGGGCGTCTTCCTCAAGAAGTCTGCGTCCGTCGGTGCGCCGCGCAGTTTCATCTATCTTTTCGCCGTAGCCCGTCAGCGCGGCAAAGGGCGCGAACTGGCCCGCCCTGTCCCTCATGCTCATTTTCGCTCTCGTCGGCGAAACGTGATGGGGCAGGTTTATTATATCGTCGTAACGTCCTTTTCCCAAAGCGCTCACGGTCAAGCCTTATGACCCCCGACCTGCCCGTTCCTTTGGGCGGCGGTGGCTCCTTCCTGCAGGTCCATGCCCTTGAGCAGAGCGTTCCTGCCGTATTTTTTCTTGATGTCGATTATGGCCTTCTGCCGGCGTTTTTCCCGCTCCAGCTCAACGTTCTCTTCGGCTCGCTCCCGCTCTTCCCTCTCGGCGTCTCCGAACAGGTCCAGCTGCTTCGGCGTCTCGTCGCCGCTTTCGTCCTCCGGGCGCAGGTGATTAGCCGTGACGTACATGCGCCTTACGAGCAGCTCTTTGTCGGTTATGCGCTCGAACAGCTCCGTAACGGCCTCCGTTATGATCCTTGACGAGGACGTCCGCCTGCGGAGGTTTATCGAGCCGTGAGCCTCCTTGGGCACGCGGCGGCCGTAGCGGTCCTTCACCACCGCGCCCATATACCGCTTGCCGCGTTCCTTATCGCTAATGTTTTCGGCGTCATATCCCACCGTCAGCACCATCTGGTCGGCCGTAAGCTCTTTGTCCGCCAGCTCCAGCGAGAGCATATCCGCCATTTCCCTTACCACGAGCCGCGCTTTGTCGAATTCGTAGGGCTGCGGCAGCACCTGGCCGGAGTTCATGCTGCTGTTTTCCGGTCTGTACGCCTTGATGGCCTCCATCGTGCAGGGCTCCCAGCCCCAGGCGTGGTCTATAAGCAGCTCGGCGTTCACTCCGAAAAGGCAATACAGCAGTTCCTCGTTTTCCACCGAGCAGCGCGCCACGTCGCCCATGGTGAACATGCCGTATTCGGCAAGCCGCGAGGCGTAGCCCCTGCCTACGCGCCAGAAATCCGTAATGGGCCGGTGGTCCCACAGTCTGCGGCGGTAGCTCATCTCGTCGAGCATGGCTATGCGCACGCCGTCACGGTCGGCCTTGATGTGCTTGGCGTCTATATCCATGGCTGCCTTGGCAAGATAGAGATTGGTCCCTATGCCCGCCGTGGCGGTGATGCCCGTTTCCTTCAATACGCTCCGTATCAGCATCATGGCAAGCTCTCTCGGGCCGAGGCCGTAGGTTTTCAGATAGGCGCTCGCGTCTATGAAGACCTCGTCCACGGAGTAGACGTGTATATCCTCCGGGGCTATATATCGCAGATATATGTCGTAAATTTCGGCGCTCACGCTCATATAATGCGCCATCTGCGGCGGCGCGACGATATACCCGAGTTCCTTGCCGGGATCGGCCGCCAGCTCGGAGGCAAGATACGCCTTGTCCGCAAAAACGCCTCCCGGGGCGTTCCGCCGTCTCTGCGCGTTTATCTGCTTTGCCTTTTGCACGACCTCGAAAAGGCGCGCCCTGCCCGGGATGCCGTAAGCCTTCAGGGACGGGGACACGGCGAGACATATCGTTTTTTCCGTGCGGCTCTCATCCGCCACGACGAGGTTCGCGTCCAGCGGGTCCAGTCCGCGCTCCACACATTCGACCGAGGCGTAAAACGATTTCAGATCGATGGCTATATACGTCTTTTCCGACACGTCCCTTACCTCCCCTCAGCCGTTCAGTTTTTTCCGCGCTTCCCTCCACGCGGGCATGTACTCGTCCATAAGCGCCTTGAAGCGCGCTCCGTGGTCGGGCTGCTCAAGATGCGTCAGCTCGTGCACCAGGACAAAGTCGAGGCATACCGGGTCCTTCTGCGCCAGACGCAGGTTTATCCTTATTTTCCCCGTCGCCGTGCTGCAGCTTCCCCAGCGCGTCTTCATATCCCTGATCTGCCACGCGCTGCAGCGCAGCCCCGTAAGCTCCTCCCAGTACGGCATACGCAGCGCGATGCGGGCGGAGAGCTCCCCGCGGTACCACGCTTTCAGCGCATCGGCGGTTTTCTCCGGCGTGATCCCGCCGCGCAGCGATACGGCAAGCTCGCCGTCCTTCTCCGTTACCCGAGTCCGGGCGTCGTTTTCCACCCGCAGACGAAGGGGCCTGCCCCATAAATACCGCAGCGCGCCGTTTTCGTATCCGGCTTTTTCCGCGCGGGCTTTTTCCTCCAGCTCGGCGCGGCGCTGTTTTATCCACTGAAGCCGGCTGCTCGCGAACTCCCGCAGCACTTCCCTGCCGACGAAAAGCGGCGCGGTCATCTCCGCCTCGCCGTCGGGAGGCTTGACGCGCAGGTGCAGGTTTTTTATATTCTTCCTCTTTACGCTTATCCGTATACCGTCAAGCTCTATATAATCCATTTTACTCTCGGCAGGCAAGCTGCCAGAAGGCCACGGCGCTCGCCGCGGCGACGTTGAGCGAGTCCACCCCGTGGGACATGGGTATGCGCACGCAGTAATCGCATTCGGCTATGGTACGGTCGGAAAGACCGTCCCCTTCGCTTCCGAGCACTATCGCGAGCTTCTTCTCCGCGTTCAGCGCCCGCTCGCACAGGCTCACGCTGTCGCCGCGCAGGGCCATGGCCGCGGTGCGGAAGCCCATGTCCTTCAGTCTCTCCATGCCCGGGTCGGGCCAGTCCTCCGGCGTTTCGCCCAGATACGTCCACGGTATCTGAAAAACCGTGCCCATGCTCACTCTCGCGGCGCGGCGGTACAGAGGATCGGCGCAGCCGGGCGTGAGCAGCACCGCGTCCATGTTCAGCGCCGCGGCGCTGCGGAATATCGCGCCGAGATTCGTGGGGTTCATCACGCATTCCAATACGGCTATCCGCGCCGCTCCCCGGCATATATCCTCCGCGGACGGCAGCGGTCTGCGGCGCATGGCGCACAGCACTCCCCGCGTCAGGCGGAAGCCCGTCAGCCCGGCAAGCAGTCCGGGCTCGGCGGTATACAGCGGTACTCCGCCGCATCTCTCAACTATGCCCGCGGCCTGCCCCTCGATGTGTCTGCGCTCCATGAGCAGGGATATCGGCTCATAGCCGGCGTCCAGCGCCCGCGATATGACGTTCGGGCTCTCGGCTATGAATATCCCGCCCGCCTTGCCCATAAAGGCGTTCAGCTCTCTCTCGTTGAGGCGGGCATACGGATCCAGCTCCGGCGCCCGGAAATCGCTTATCTCTATAATATTGCTTTTTTTGCCGTCGTCCATGCCCGTCTCCCTCCGCCCGCACGGATAATAAAGCGGCACCGCATAAATACGGAACGCGATCGCGCAGCGTATTTGTGCGGTGCCGCCCCTGCGGTTTTATTCTTTTATCGCTATGTTTCCGAAGCACTTGCCGCAGATATTGCAGCGCTTTTTCGGATCGAAGCGGCAGAAGCGCACGTTGTCGCCCATATAGACGTAGGTCTTGCTGCTCTGGAAGAAGCTGTTTCCGGGCTTGCTTCCCTCTCTCTCCACTATGGTGCCCCAGGTTCCGGACATGAACGCCGCCTGGAAAAGGACGGGCTTTTTCATCTTGCGGAACTTTATCGGGCAGTGCCATACGTTGGCCGGGATGCGCACCACCGTGGGCTTAGTGATGAGCTTGGTCTCCATATGCTGAGGATCGTCGCCGAAGGACATCTCTATCTCCGCGTCGAAATCGAAAATATTCATCGGGTCGGCGCCCATGAAGAATATGTATTCCTCGGCGCCCTGATGGAAATGAGTATCCTCGGTGTCGTTCGCGCCGGCGAAGATCTGGAAGCCGATATGATAGGTGGCGTCCTCCATATAGGTCTCGCCGCGGAAGTACGCCTGGGGAGACGGGCACCAGTCGCCCCAGCCGGTCTTTTCCTTGGGCAGAGCCAGCACGTTTTTGCTGACCTCGGGGCTGAGCGCGGGCTTCGGCGCTTTGAGCACCGTGGCGTCGGAATAGGGCTTGGACTTATTGTCCGGCGTGACGACGCACTTGGTGGAGTCCGGAGCCTTTTCGGGATCGTAAGCGCCGGTATCGGTATACGAGGTCACTCCGTCCTCGTTGATCACGGTCCAGGGCACGAACTTGTATTTCCTCGGCGGCACCTGATCCGGGTGAGAGAAGCAGTAGCCGCAGTAGCTGCACTTGTTTTCGGGGTGGATCACGCAGTTGTGCTCGGCCTCGTCGCCGACGTACATGTATTCCCGCTCGCCGTCCTCGCGCTCGATATATTTCACCAGTCCGGTCCTGCCGGACTGCTGCGCGGCCTGGAAAATGAGGGGCTTATCCACGCGCACGAAATCCAGCGGGCTGTGCCACCAGCTTTTGGGCAGGTGGATGATGGTGGGCTCGGTAATGACTACCTTCTCCATGGTATCCAGCGTCTTGCCCATGTAGAAATGGACCTCGGCGTCCCAGCCGGAGAAGGTATCGGGCAGCTGCGCTCCGAGGAAGATGAGATACTCGTCCTCTCTGTGGAAATGCGGCTCGGTCTCCAGGCGTATGGGCTTTTTGAAGACCTGGAAGCCCACGTTCAGCCCCGCTCCGGGCATATCCCGCTCGCCGCGGAAGTAGGCTTGCGGAGAATGGCACCAGTCGCCCCAGTGGGTCTCCTGCGGTACGAACTCATAAAACAGCTTCTCGTATTTTTCCTGCATGATTGTCTCCTCTCTGTTCCGCCGGCGCCGCGCGCGCAGCGAATATTTTTATATAACGATACTATACACTTTTTTCACCGCCGTAACAAGCACCGCGCGAAAAAAACTCTCAGCGCCAGTCGAGCTCCCACAGCAGGGCTTTCAGGCTGTCCAGAGCGACGCGGAAGGCGCTCTCCCCGTCCGGGCCGTTCTTCTTCTCTCCCCCGGCGCCGCGCTCCAGCTGCGCGAAGCCGACGAAATCCGTCAGATGCGGCTCCAGAGACAGATATCCCGAATAGCCCGCCGCCTTGAGCGCGGCGAGTATCTCCTTCACGTGTCCGTCGCCCCAGCCTGCCGGAACGACGCGTCCGTCGGACTTCATCGCGTCCTTTACGTGGATATACGCGATATACGGAGCGAGCAGCTCGTAGGCCTCGAGCGTGTCCTGGGCGCACTGCACGAAATTGGCAAAATCGAAGACGGCCCGGAAGCTGTCCCCGCCGAAGCGCTTCATCAGCTTAAGGCAGCGCGGAGCCGTATCGCCGTATATCCCCTTCTCGTTTTCGTGCAGCAGCACCACGCCGCGCTTCCGGGCAAGGTCGACCAGCCTTTCCGTGCGGCGCATGACCTCGTCCTCATATCCGTCGGCCTCGCCGGCGGGAACGTAATAGCTGAAAACGCGCATATTCGGCGTGCCGAAAACGCCGCAAAGCTCCACGGCGTTTTCAAATTTCCCGAAATGCTCCTCAAAATCGTCGTTTATGCCGATCTTGCCTATGGGCGAGCCTATCGAGGAAACGCGCATGCCCCTGCCGTCCAGCATTTTTTTCAGTCTTTCCGCCTCCGCGGGCGTATAGTCGAGTATCCCCCGTCCGTCGACTCCGCGTATCTCAATGGCCTTCACTCCGCACCCGTCGAACACGGCGAGCTGCCGCTCGAAATCCGGATGCACCTCGTCGGAAAAGCCGGTAAGTCTGATGCTCATGTTTTTCCCCCTCAATAGCTTCCTTCGATGGAAACGGTCACGTCGTTTTCCTCCTTATGCCGGGAAACGGCGCATTTTTCCTTAAGCAGCCGCAGAAACAGCCGCTCGTCTATCGGCAGCTCCACCTCTCTGCCCA
>DBWE01000216.1:0-137 GCA_002308315.1 Clostridiales bacterium UBA1246
TTCGATCAGACCGTTCCCTGGCTGTGCTCGCCCCCGCTGGGCGAGGGAGAAAAAGACCGTTATGAGAGCGCCGTCGGGCAGGGAGAAGCAAGCCTGAGAGAGCACTGCCTGAAGGCAATGGAGCTTGCGGTCCGCCG
>DBWE01000216.1:178-614 GCA_002308315.1 Clostridiales bacterium UBA1246
TGGGCTCGGGGGACTGGAACGACGGCTTCGACGGGGTAGGCGTAAAGGGCGAGAGCGTATGGCTGAGCTGGTTCGCCGCGGCGGTGATGAAAAAGTGGCCCGAGTTTTCTTCTTTTGCCGAGGAACTCGGAAGGGCTGCCGACAGGGCCTTTGAAAGCGGGCAGTATCTTCGGGGGTACTATGAAAACGGCGCTCCGCTGGGCGCCGAGGGCAACCGGGAATGCGCCGTGGATTCGCTGGCCCAGAGCTTCGCGGAGCTGAGCGGCTTCGGCACCCGCTCGGGCGAGGCTCTTGAAAAAGCCGTGAACGTACTGTACGACGGCCCGGGAAAGCCGGTGCGTCTGTTCGACCCGCCCTTCGACGGGAAGGAGGCGCCGGGATATATACGCAGCTATCTTCCCGGAGTAAGAGAAAACGGCGGGCAGTATACCCACGC
>DBWE01000216.1:750-7804 GCA_002308315.1 Clostridiales bacterium UBA1246
TGGAGCTGGTATACCGGCGCGGCGGGATGGTATTTCAGAACGGTATTCGAGGAGCTGCTCGGGATAAAATTCAAAAACGGCGCTCCTTCCGTTTCTCCCTCCCTGCCGGAGGCTTGGGAGAGCTTTGAAGCGGAATACGCCGGATGGAGCTTCCGGGGCGTGAAAAAAGACGGGGAATGGGAGTGCTCTGCCGAAAAAGCGGGCCGTCCCTTCGGCGCCCCGCCTCCGGGACCCACGGACACGACAGGCTGAAAGCAGACCGGGAGCGGCCCGAAAAAACGGACCGCTCCCGGTAAAACCGTATCACACGGGACGGCCTTTCTGTTTTATAGATCCGGATATCCCGATATTCGCGGCCGCCGCCGTCATACGAAGGGGCGGGCGGCTTGATAAAAAAAGTGAAACGTGGTATGCTTAAAACATAAAATGAATTTATTCGTCGGGGTGATGATCATTTGAGCGGGATCGAAAGAAAAACCGTTTTGCCCGGGGTAAATCTGTCTTGCGTATATACCGATAAATTCAAAAACGGGCTTTTCAGCGCATATCTCATGCGTTCACTGAACGCGGACGACGCCTCCAAAAACGCCATGCTCGCGGACGTGCTCAGACGCGGCTGCACCTCGCTGCCCGATATGGAGACCATAGAGGCGCGGCTCGACGAGCTTTACGGCGCTTCCGTTTCCGCGGTGATGAGACAGATCGGCGAAACGACCGCCGTCGGATTCAGCTCCTTTTTCGCGGATGACAGATACATCGGCAGATCGGAAAAGATCCTGGAGTCCGTTTTGTCCGTTACGGGACAGCTGCTGCTCGACCCGGTGACAAGAGGCGGAATGCTGAATTCGGAATACGTAAGCTCGGAGAAGGATAATCTGTGCGACAGGATACGCGCCGCCGTCAACGACAAACGCAGATACGCCGTGACGCGGCTCAGAGAGCTCATGTGCGCGGATGAGAGCTACGGCGTAAACCCGCTGGGAAGCCTTGAAAAAGCCGACAAAATAAACCACGTGGGTCTGACGCGCCATTACAGGCACGTTCTGGAGCATTCGCCGCTGGAGCTGTTCTACTGCGGCGGAGCGGAGCCGGAGCGCGTCGAGGCCGCCGTGCTCGACGCGTTTGCCGCCGTGCCGAGAGGCGATACGGAGCGGTGCGATACCGAAGTGAGGATAGATTGCGGGCAGACGCGCACGGTAAAAGAGAAAATGGACGTCGCGCAGGGAAATCTCGCCATAGGCTTCCGCCTGGGCGAGATCATGTACAATCCCGATTATGCCGCCTTGTCCGTATTCAGCGCGGTTTTCGGCGGCTCGCCCGTTTCGAAGCTTTTTTTGAACGTCAGAGAACGCATGTCTCTTTGCTACAGCGTAGGCTCGTCCGTGGACAGACACAAGGGCGTCATGATCGTATCCGCGGGCATTTCCCCGTCGAAATACGACGCGGCGACGGAAGAGATATTCAATCAGCTCGATAAATGCCGCAGAGGCGAGATAACGGAGGAAGAACTCGAAGCTGCGAGAAAATACGTCGCGTCAAGCCTCAGAGAGGGCGCCGACGAGGCGTCGGTGCTCGACTCCTACTGGCTTGCCAGGCGCATGGACGGGACCGACTGCACGCCCGAGGAGCTGGCGGCGCTCGCGGAGTGCGTGAGCGCGGAGAAGGTCACGGAGATCGCCGAAAGCGTCAAAACCGACATGATTTATTTCCTCAGCGGAGAGGAGAGTGCCGAATGAGGGAGATACGCTACGAAAAGCTCGACGAGACGCTTTGGCGCTCGGAACTGGACAACGGACTGAGCATTTACGTGCTGCCCAAAAAGGGCTTCAACAAAAAATACGCGTTCTTCGCGGCCGATTACGGCGGCTGCGACATGCGCTTCAGGGTCGACGGCAAGTGGGTGGAAACGCCCGCGGGCATAGCCCACTATCTTGAACACAAAATGTTCGACATGCCCTACGGCAGCGCGATGAACAGACTTACGGAGAACGGAGCCTCGCCGAACGCCTTTACCTCGCACGGGATCACGGGCTATCTTTTCAGCTGCACCGACGGCTTTGAAACGAACCTGCGCACGCTGCTCGAATACGTTTCCACGCCGTACTTCACCGAGGAGAGCGTGGAAAAGGAGCGCGGGATAATAGGGCAGGAGATACGCATGGGCGAGGACAATCCTTCGCGGGCGGTGATGACGGGACTGCTCAGGGCGCTGTACCGCACTCATCCCGTGCGCGAGCAGATAGCCGGGACCCTGGACAGCATAGCACGGATAGACGCCGGGACGCTGTATACCTGCCACGAAAAATTCTATAACCCCGCCAACATGGTCCTGTGCTGCTCCGGGGACGTCGAGCCTCAGACGGTGGAGGATATCGCCGCCGAGATGATAACGGCGCCGCGGGGAGAGAGATACGTCCGGGATTACGGCGAAACGGACGGCCTGCTGCCGGACCGGATCAAAGAGATCAGAGAGATGCCGGTGGGTATCCCGCTGTTTGCGGCGGGCAGTAAGATGGAATACGTCCCGGGCAGAGAGTGGACACGGCGGCTTATCACGGCTCAGCTCGGCTGCGACCTGCTGATGGGCGCTTCTTCTCCGCTGTATGCGGAGATGTATGCCGCGGGACTTATAAACGGAAGCTTCTATTCCGGCATAATGGACTTTCCCGAGGGCGCGGCGGCGGTGGCCGGGGGCATGTGCGCGCAGCCCGGAGAGGTCATGGCGCGGATATGCACGGCGGCCGAGGCTCTTGAACCGGGACAGAACGAGCGCAGCAGATTTGACAGACTGAAAAAAGCCATGATGGGCGGTCTGCTCGCGGGGCTCGACTCTCCGGAGGAGCTTTGCCATTCCCACGCCGAGAGACATTTCGACGGCGTTCTGCCGCTGGAGCAGATGGACGTGGTCGAAGGGATCGGTGCGGAAGAAGCCGTTTCGCTCGTCAAAGAGCTGTTCGCCGCGGAGCGCATGGCCATGTCGGAGATCGTTCCTCCGGGAGGTGAGGCATGAAATGAGCGAAGCGACAATAAGCTTTCCCATACTCGGCGAGAGCTTTTCAATGTCGCCGCCGACGTATTTCACGCTGTTCGGCTGGCACATACACTGGTACGGAGTGATAATCGCCGTCGGCTTTGTCCTCGCCGTGCTTTACGCGGTAAAGCGTTCGCGCCAATTCGGGCTGAGCGAGGACGATATCATCGACATGCTCATTCTGGCCGTTCCGCTCGCGGTCATATGCGCGAGACTGTATTACGTGGTTTTTTACCGCGACGCCGGCGGAGAAAACCCGTATTTTGACGGCCTGCACGATCTGAAGGACATAATATCCGTATGGGAAGGCGGCCTGGCGATCTACGGCGGGGTCATAGGCGGAGTGCTCGGCGTGCTGATATCCATGAGCCGCAGGCGGCACAAGACGAAGGCGATGATGGATCTCGGCAGTCTCGGGATGCTGATAGGTCAGGCGGTGGGACGCTGGGGCAATTTCATCAACCGCGAGGCTTACGGCGCAGAAACGACGGCGCCCTGGCGCATGGGTCTGAGCAATCAGTGGGGGACGTGGTATTATCATCCCACGTTCCTTTACGAGAGCCTGTGGAACCTGCTGGGACTGCTTCTGCTGCACCTGTATTCGAAAAAAAGAAAATTCGACGGGCAGATATTCCTTATGTATCTCGGATGGTACGGGCTGGGCAGGACGTTTATCGAAGGGCTGAGAACGGACAGCCTTTATCTGGGGGGAACGGGACTGAGAGTCTCGCAGCTTGTCGGGCTGGTCACGTTCGCCGCGGCGGCGGTCATACTGCTGTACGTTTTCCTGTTCCGCCGCCCCGATCCGGACGATATGCTCGCCAACCGCGGCAAAGCCGCCGGCGAAACGCCCGCAGGCAAGCCGCCGGAAGATGACGGAGATAAAAGCGCGGAGGAGCTCAACGCCGCTTACAGATCACTGACAGGTGAAGAAAATATCGAACGGACCGAACGGTCCGGGGAAGGAGAAGAAAATGGCTAATATCGACGAACTGAAGGTCAAGGTACAGGAAAAGGCGGAGATCGCCGCGGCAAGATCCGTGATCATTGCGGAAACAGCCGGGAAAAAAGCGAAGAGCATGGCTAAGATAGCCAAGCTCAAAAGCGAGATACTTACCGCGAAGGAAGAGCGCCGGAAAGCCGAGATCGCGCTGGGAAGAAAGTATTACGAGCTGTTCGGCGAGGCTCCGGCGGAGGAGCTCGCCGAGATATGCGCGACGATAGGAAACGCCAACGACCAGATCGACGCGAAGAAGGCTCTCATAGACGAGCTGAAAAGCAGGGACAAGGCGGAGTGAACCGTCGGCAAAGCCCCTGAGGCTTTATCGACCGCATGAAAGCATTCGGCCCCGATACCGGATCCTGCCGGTATCGGGGCCGAACGTTTTTGCTGCTTACAGCTGCGTCATCACGAAGCGGAGCACGTTCATGGCGCTGCGCTGAAGCTCGCCCCGCGTTATTCCGCCGGGCTTGCCGAGAGTGGCGAGCAGAGTCCCGTCGGAGGCGTATTCCTTGTCTCCGAAATTCTGATTGCCCGGCATGAACACGTCCACCTGAGCGCGGACGCGGTACGCGTTGACCTCGATGCCGGGGAAATCGGGGCTTTCCGCGGGCACCATCCACCAGTCGGTCATAACGCAGCCGGTATAGCCGAGCTGTCCGCGCAGCACGGTGGTGACGAGATCGTAGTTGTAATGGTTCCATACTCCGTTCAGCGGATTATAGCTCGTCATGATATTCTTGGGGGAGCCCTCGCGTATGCATATCTCAAAGCCGCGAAGATATATCTCCCGCAGAGCGCGTTCCGAGACGCGGGAGTCGGACATGTTGCGCATGAACTCCTGGTTGTTGCAGCAGAAGTGCTTGGGGCAGGCCGAGGCGCCCTGCGACTGTATCCCGCGCACGGCGGCGGCGGCCAGCTTGCCGGTGAGAAGGGGATCCTCGGAATAGTACTCGAAATTGCGCCCGCAGAGAGGACTGCGGTGTATGTTCACTCCGGGACCGAGCAGCACGTTGCTGCCGCGGAGGATCAGCTCCCTGCCGATCTCGGTCATTACGGCTTCGACAAGCTCCGTATCCCAGGAGCAGGCCAGCGCGGCCTCGCACGGAGCGAGCAGGCACTGAGCCGAAAGGCGTATGCCGGAGGGACCGTCGGTGGTCACAACGGGCTTTACTCCCTTTTCGCGCAGGGAGGGTATCACTCCGCCGAAGGCTCCGGCGTTCCCGGCGGGGCCCAGATCGCTGTCCATCGAGCCTTCGCCGCGGGTAAGAGCCTCAAGCTCCCCGTCGCCGAGCTGAGAAACAAAGTCCTCGAGAGACGCCCTGCCCGCCTTAACGTCGCCGAGCTTTATGCCTCTGTCGCCGGTAAACGGAAGCTCGGCGGGAAGGCGGGAGACTATGCGCTCCCGCAGACTGCTCCGGCGCAGAGGAACGTCCTCCTCGCCGCCGGAAGCGGTGAGCCGGCGGAAGGGCTTTTCGGCGGCGCAGGCCTCCTCGAGCTGAACGATAAGCTTCGTTTCGCCGACCGTATATATACCGGCGGGAGCAAGCTGCGCCGAGCTGTTTCCGTAAAGCAGCTCGTAATCGCCCTTTTCAAGCACGAAAGCGCTGGGGAAAGCGGTCTTTCCGGCGTCGTCGTAGGAAGAAAGGGTATATTCGTCCGTGCTCAGCTCGAGCTCCTGAGACTCGCCGGGCGCGAGCAGCCGTGTTTTCGCGAACGCGCACAGACTCAGCGCGGCCTTGCCGAGCAGTCCCTGAGGAGCACGGCAGTAAAGCTGAACGACCTCGCGGCCGGAAGCCGCGCCGGTGTTGGTCACCTTTACGACCGCGCAGAGACCGCGGAAGGAAACGAGATCGAGACGGAAGCTCGTATAAGACAGGCCGAAGCCGAAGGGGTAAAGCACACGCTCGGGCCTGAAGGTGGAAAAGTATCGGTAGCCGACGAAAATATCCTCTTTGTATTCCGAAAACTCCGCTCCGCCGAAATTACCCGAGGAGGGGTAATCGTCATAGCTGAGAGCGACGCTGTCGGCAAGCTTTCCGCAGGGAGTCGTTTTGCCGCTGAGAACGTCTGCGGCGGCGTTCCCGCTCTCCATGCCGCCGTTCCATACGGCGAGCACGGCGGACAGGGGATAGCGCGCGGTCCAGGACAGGTCTATGATATTGCCGATGTTCAGCAGAACGATCACTTTTGAAAATGCCGCGGTCACGGCGTCAAGCATAGCGGTCTCGTCGTCCGTGAGATAATAGCTCCCCTTTTCGAGGGCTATCTCTATCGATTCGCCGCATGCGCGGCCTATTACCACTATCGCGGCGTCGCATTCCGCGGCCGCCGCGGAGACGGTTTCACCGTCGAGAGGCATTTCATCGTGATGCTGAGGCCACTCTCCCCACGGCATGGGACCCGGCGCGTAGGGCCCGCACCACTCGCGGTATTTCGCCATGAGCTTTTTGTCGTACGCTATGTCCCCGCGTTTTTCAAGCGCGTCGGCAAGACTGACGGTATACGGACGCACTACGTCTCCGCCGCTGCCGTAGCCCATGTCCATCCACTTGATCTGGCATATGCCGAAAACGGCCGCGCGTCTGCCGTTCAGCGGGAGTACCCCGTCGTTTTTGAGCAGCACGCAGCTTTCGGCGGCGGCTGTGCGGAAAAGCGCGGCGGTTTCGGGACTGACAGCTCCGCCGGGAGCGGGGGCTTTTGAAGCGTTCAGATCCTGAGCAAGAGAGGGCGCTGCCGAAGTGCGGTCATTACTGTTCATTTGCTTTTCCATCCTTTTCTTTTTCAGGGCGGTCTGTTTCGCCCCTTTGTAAAAGTTTATCAAAAATCCGTAAAATATCAATACGCTTTTTCCCTTTTGTGAAGATAATCGCGGCGGCGATTTTTTGTTTGCATATTTACTGCGCATATGATAAAATACCCGATAATTCTTAGACGGGGAGATGAAGCTTTGTCATGGAAAGAACTGTGATAAAAAGCATTTACGAACGGCCCGAGGCTTTTGAAAACGCGTTCGTGACCGT
>DBWE01000216.1:7829-25717 GCA_002308315.1 Clostridiales bacterium UBA1246
TTCGGGTTCATCGAGCTGAACGACGGCAGCTGCTTTAAAAGCATTCAGGTCGTTTTCGAAGAGACGACCGTTGATAATTATAAGGAGATCGCGAAGCAGAACGTGGGGGCGGCGCTGATAGTGACCGGTATAGTCAAGCTTACCCCGGAAGCCAAGCAGCCCTTTGAGCTCAAGGCTGATACCGTGACCGTTGAGGGACAGTCCACGCCGGATTATCCGCTGCAGAAAAAAAGACACTCCGTGGAGTTCCTGCGGACGGTCGCGCATCTGCGCCCGAGGACCAATCTGTTTTCGGCGGTGTTCCGCGTACGTTCCGTCGCGGCTCATGCGATCCACTGCTTTTTCCAGGAGCGGGATTTCGTATACGTGCATACTCCGCTTATCACGGGCAGCGACTGCGAAGGAGCGGGGGAAATGTTCCGCGTGACCACGCTGCCGGACAAGGACCCGCCTCTGACCGATGAGGGAGAGGTGGACTACGGCAGGGATTTCTTCGGCCGGGAGACAAATCTGACCGTATCCGGTCAGCTCAACGCCGAGACCTTTGCAATGGCCTTCGGAAGCGTATATACCTTCGGTCCGACGTTCCGGGCGGAAGAGTCGTATACCGCGCGGCATGCGGCGGAGTTCTGGATGATCGAGCCCGAGATCGCGTTCGCGGATCTCTCGGACGATATGAAGCTCGCCGAGGACATGCTCAAATACGTGATAAAGAAAGTGCTTGAAAGATGCGGACAGGAAATTGAATTCCTCAACAGCTTCGTTGACAAGGGGCTCAGGGAAAGGCTTGAATTCGTCGCGTCCTCCGATTTCGGACACGTGACGTATACCGAGGCCATTGAAATACTGCAGAAGAGCGGGCGCGAATTCCAGTATCCGGTCTTTTGGGGCTGCGACCTGCAGACCGAGCACGAGCGTTTCCTCTCCGAGGAGCATTTCGGCAGGCCGGTTTTCGTGACCGATTATCCCAAGGAGATCAAGGCTTTCTATATGCGCCTGAACGACGACGGCAAGACCGTCGCTGCCATGGACCTGCTTGCTCCGGGCATAGGCGAGATAATCGGCGGAAGCCAGCGCGAGGAGCGGCAGGACGTGCTTGAAGCGCGCATAGACGAGCTCGGCCTCGGCAGAGAAAACTACTGGTGGTATCTGGACCTGCGCAGGTACGGGGGCACGCGCCACGCGGGCTTCGGCCTGGGCTTTGAAAGGCTTATAATGTATCTCACGGGCGTGTCGAACATACGCGACGTGCTGCCTTTCCCGCGTACGACGAAGAGCGCGGACTTTTAACAACCGACAACGGGATACCGTTTTTTTCGGCGCGCGGGGCTGCTGTCCCGCGCGCCGTTCTTCTTGGGCCCGTCAAAAGAGAAAAATCGAAATGACGGCGCATGCCAGCAGGGGAGGAACGACGAATTTCAGCAGGAACAGCCAAACGCGCCCCGCGGCGCAGTCCCGTCCGAATATCGCGCGTACCGACGCCCTTTTCCCCCATACCCGCGTTACGGCGAAGCAGGACGCCGCAGATCCGCAGCAGATCAGACCGTACTGAGATACGCGCTCGTACAGCTCGAAGACTCCGCCGTCGCCTTTCGCGAAGCTCAGGCATACGGGTACTCCCGCCGCAAAGCATGAAAGAGCGAGTACGAGAGCGGCGCCGCGTCTTTTGAGCCTCCCGCGCGCTTCGACCTCACATACCAGGTTTTCGAGCATGGCAGCGGCTGAGGACAGGGCGGCAAGGAATACCGAGGCGAAAAAAACGGCCGACAGCGCCCGCGACGCGCGGAACGGCGCGAACATGCCCTCCGCGGCAAGGAACAAAAGCTCGGGTCCGGACGCGGGATCGACGCCGGAGGCGAAGACCGCCGGCATTATCGCGGCCGCCGCAAGCAGAGCGACGAGGGTGTCGAGAAGCGGTATCAGCGCCGCGCAGCGGGGAAGGGACACGCCTTTCGGCATATACGCGCCGAAGGTGATCATGCAGCCCTGACCGACAGAAAGGGAAAACAGCATCTGAGTAAGCGCGGAGGACAGATTTTTCAGGCTTATGCTGCCGGGCTCCGGCCTGAAAAGAAAAAGCATCGCGTCTTTTGACGAGGGCAGAGACGCGGTGGACGCGAATATGTAAGCCAGCATGACGATAAGCCCCGGTACCGTCACCCGGCAGACGGCCTCGACTCCCCGGCGTACGCCCGCCAGGACCGCGGAAACACTGAGTACGGTAAAGACGAACTGCCACAGCAGCGAAGAGGCGATATTTATTCCCGCGCATGAGAAAAGGTATTGCAGTACCTTTCCTCCGAAAAAAGAGTAATACGACAGTATGATGAAGCACGCCAGCTGCCCCGCGGCGCCCACGGCTCCCCAGCCCGGTCCGAGGGAGGCGTATGCTTTGACGGGAGGCAGCGACGCGCTCCTGCCGAGGCCAAGCTCCGCAAGCAGCAGCGGATAGCCGGCCAGCAAAACTAAAATAATATAAAAAAGCAGGAAAACAAAGCCTCCGCCCATGCCCAGGCGGTACGGGAACCCCCATATGTTTCCCAATCCGACCGCGGCGCCCACGGAGGCCATGATAAAGCCGAAGGAAGAACTCCACTTTTTTTCGCTCATGTCAAATCATATGCGCCGGAGAGCAGCCGTTATACCGACACGTCGCCTATTTTCGATATTATCTCCGAGCACAGCTCGCCGGCGGCCTCCATGCTGCCGCTTTCGGCAACGACGTGCAGGCGGTTTGCGCTGTCCGCCGTAATGCGGGCGCTGCCGAGACCGGTCTTGATCTTCATCCCGCTGACATGCTCCGAATTGCCGTAGTACCGGCCCAGACGCTTCATGAGCTCGCCGGTCCGAAGGGAAGAGGTCACGACATTTTCGGTGATATAAAAATCAGGCAGCAGCGACATGAGCTCGAAGAGCTTGATCCCTCTTTTCGCAAGATGTGAGCACAGCCGCATGGCGAGAAATATCCCGTCACGGGCGAAGGGCTCCGCCGAGAGCGCCTTGACGGCCTCCTCTCCGTCGCGCCCGAGACGCAGCACGCGCCCTCCGAAAGGGGCGGCGACGGCATCGGCGGCGTCGGGAGCGGAATAGGGAAGGCAGACCGTCCCGGCGCCCTCTGACAGCTCACAGTATACCAATGCGCACATGAGCGACGCGAAGGAGCGGTTTACGCCCTGCTCGTCGACCGCGTCGAGCCTCATGCCGCTTCGGGACAGCTTAAGGGAGACGACGCCCTGAGCCGGGTCGGAGAGACGCGCGCCGCGAAGCCTCAGAGCGCGGTAAAGCACGCCGCCGCTTTCGGCGGATACGGAAAATCCCGAGAGCGGCGCCGATACGCCCGCCGCCGCGGCGGCGTGAGCTTCGCGCGTGCTGCCGAGGTATACCGGAACCCGGCAGTCGGCAGCCGCGGCGCTGACCGTGTCGCAGACACAGGCCGCCTCTATTTTCCGCTGAGCCGAACGGGAAAGGGGAAGACCGTTCCCGTCAAAAAAACGCAGGGTGAGCCTGTCGCCGTCCTGACTGACGAACAGAGCGGCGTCAAAGCCGTATTGCTTTGACGCGAACGCGGCTGTCGCGGGGGTGTCGCTGTCGAGAGAGCACGCGCTTTTCCCGGCCGCCGCGGCGCCCAGAAGATAGGCGTAGGCGCACAGGGCCGCGTAGTCGCCTCCGTATGAGGCCGCGGCGACGCGCGTGTCGCCGCCCGCCGCAGCTCCCATGGACATGCACTGCTGCGGAGTGATCCCGAAAACGGCGTCGGAGCGTATGACGGCGTCGTTTTCGAACGCGGGACGAACGCAGCCCGCCCCGCCGGTCAGACTGTGCAGGACCGTAGAGCCCGCCTCGACGGTCCTGCCGGGCCAGATGCGCACGCCCTCGCCGATCACGCTTCCGGCTCCGATCACAGCGCCGTCGCCGACGACGCAGCCGTCCGACAGGCTGCAGTTTGCGCCCACGGCCGCGCCCGCGCAGATTATGCTGCCTTCAATGCGGCAGCCTCTGTCGACGAAGGCTCCGTCTACTATGCTGCGGTCGATCACACTGCCTTTGCCTATGCGGCTGCCGCCGCCTATAACGCATCCGCGGCCTACGGAGCATCCGTCGGCAACGTGAGCGTCCGGAGAAACGAAGCTCCCGCCGTCTTTCAAAAAGTCGATGCTCGTGCGCAGGTAGGCGGCGCAGCTGCCGACGTCGCTCCAATAACCGGAGTCCGAACGGCCGAATATCCTCGCGCCGCGTTCAAGAAGCTCCGGAAACAGCTCCGAGCCGAAGTCGCAGGGAGAAAAGGCCGGTATGCGTTCCAGCACCCGCGGAGAGAGCATGTAAATGCCGGTGTTTACGAGGTCGGTATAGATCCTGTCGGCCGAAGGCTTTTCTATAAAGCCGGTCACACGGCCTTCGCCGTCGGTAAGCACGAGACCGTATTCCATGGGTTCAAAGCACTGTTTGAGCATTATGGTCGCGTCGGCTTCGGCGGAGCGGTGGAACGCCGCAAAGGCGCGCAGATCCATGCGGCACGCGGCGTCGCCGGAGATCACGAGAAAATCCTCGCCGTTCACGAAATCCTCACAGCGTTTTACGCTGCCCGCGGTCCCGAGCGGGGTATCCTCGATACGGTAGTCTATGCTCACGTTCCAGCGGCTCCCGTCGCCGAAATGATCGGTTATCTGCCTGGGGAGGTACATCAGCGTCATGCATATCTCGTCAAAGCCGTTGTCGCGAAGCAGCTCCACGATATGCTCGAGCAGGGGCTTGTCGAGAAGCCGTATCATGGGCTTCGGACGCAGCAGACTGACCGGGCGCAGACGCGTGCCTTCTCCGCCTGCAAGAATGACTGCTTTCAAAAACACACGCTCCTTTCCCGCTTAATTTGCCCCGGCCTCGGAAAGATATTTTTATTTTTCGGTTGAGTTTGTTGGAAAGTTTTGTTATATTAAATCAAAATGGGGTTACTATGCGGCCGGATAACGGAACTCCGGCCTGCAGGGTAAAACGGATTACATCGGAAAGGAGCGTTGATGCGAATGAAACACAAACGCGGAATGCCGCGCTTTTTCAAGCCGTCGATGCGGCTGTATTTTGCGTTTCTCGTTATTTTCACGCTCATATCCGCGGCCTTCGATCTGAGACTGACCGCGCTGCTGGCGTTGCTTGTGATATTGCTGATGATCTATACCCGTCTGATGTCCGGGCGCCAGAAAAAAGAGGTGCTGGATTATTTCGCGCCGTCGCGGGAGGGCGAGGAGAGCGCGTCGGCAAGCACGCTGATAAACATGCCTCTGCCCACGGTGATCTTTTCGCTCGCAACGGGCACGGTGCTTTGGAGCAACGAGCTGTTTTTGAACATCACCAACGACAGAGAGCACATGTTCGAGGTCCATCTCGAAGACGTGCTTCCCGGCTTTTCGCGCAAATGGCTGGCGGAAGGCGCGGGCGTCGCTCCGCAGCTTGTGGAAATAAACAAAAGCAAATTCAGAGTATACGGCAATTCCTTCAGCATAGGCGACGGGGATGAGGAGACCTGGAGCATCATCTATCTTGTCGACGTGACGGAATATGAGAAGACGGAGAAGGAATACCGCGATTCAAGGCCGATAATGACCGTCATAATGCTCGACAACTATGACGAGCTGTTCAAAAGTCTTACCGAGGCCGCGAAAAACACCCTGCTTGCGGCTATCGACAGCCGCATAAGCGAGTGGTGCGCTCCGGCGCACGGATATCTGTGGCGCTATGACAGAGACAGGTATATATTCATTTTTGAGGAGCGCTATCTGAAGGGCTTTATAGACGACCGGTTTTCCGTGCTGGACAGGGTAAGAGAGCTGCAGAACGGCGCCGGAATAGCAGCCACGCTCAGCATAGGCATGGGCAGAGAGGCCGATACGCTCGACGAGGCTTTCCAGTTCGCCATGCTCGGAATAGATATGGCCCTGTCCCGCGGCGGAGACCAGGCGGTCATCAAGAACAAGCTCAACTTTGAGTTTTACGGCGGCCACTCCGTCGCTATGGAGAAAAGGACCAAGGTCAAGTCCCGGGTCATGGCAAACGCCATGGGCGAGCTCACGGCAGACGCGTCGAAGCTGATGATAATGGGCCATAAGATCTCGGATATGGATTCGATAGGCGCGGCGGCGGCGATCTGCTGCATAGCGAGAAAGCTGAAAAAACCGGCCTATATCGTCGTGAACCAGGACAACGCCGCTGCAAAGCCGATGATAGACAAGCTGAAGCATCTGCCGGAGTACGAGGGCGTATTTATAAGCGAGAGCGAGGCCATGTCATCCCTGGACGGGAAGACTCTTCTTGTTGTGGTGGATACCAACAGGCCCGAGCAGGTGGAGTCGGAGCTGCTGCTGGAAAGCTGCAGCAAGATCGCGGTGATCGACCATCACAGGCGCGCCGCCGATTATATCGACAACGCGGCGCTGAATTTTCACGAGCCCTACGCTTCCTCGGCCTGCGAGCTTGCCACCGAGCTGCTGCAGTATCTTGTCGACGTATCGGATATACTGAAAGCGGAAGCGGAGGCGATACTTGCCGGAATAATGCTGGACACCAAGAAATTCACCATGCGCACCGGCAGCCGTACCTTCGAGGCCGCGGCGTTCCTGCGGCGCGCGGGAAGCGACACGGCCGAGGTCAAGAAGCTGTTCCAGAGCGATATGAAGAGCGCACGGTCGAAATATTCCATTATAAAAAATGTGGTCATGTACCGCGACGGCATCGCCATCGCGACCGGCGACGGGCGAATGGACAGGGTCATCGCCGCGCAGGCGGCGGACGATCTGCTGGATATTTACGGGGTGACCGCGTCCTTCGTGATCTGCAGCGACGGGGATGAAACCGTGATCTCCGCCCGGTCGCTGGGAGACGTGAACGTTCAATTCATTCTTGAAAAGCTCGGCGGCGGAGGAAACAAATCGGCCGCGGGAGCGCAGATAAAAGGAAAGAGCCCCGAGGAAACGATAACGGAGCTCAAGGAAAAGATAGACGAATATCTGAAAGAAAACTGAATCGTCTGAAAAGAAGAAAGGCGGGAGGAACATGCAGGTCATACTTCAGCAGGATGTTAAGGGACAGGGCCGCAAGGGCGAGATGGTGGAAGTATCGGAGGGCTACGCGAGAAACTATCTTCTTCCCAGAGGTTTGGCGGTCAAAGCGACGGCCGACAATATAAACGCCATGAAGCTCAAGGAAAAAGCCAAAGCCGCGC
Source organism: Clostridiales bacterium UBA1246 (assembly GCA_002308315.1). Classification (GTDB taxonomy): domain Bacteria; phylum Bacillota; class Clostridia; order Oscillospirales; family Oscillospiraceae; genus UBA1246. The sequence continues at coordinate 15,043 of DBWE01000216.1, forward strand.
ATTTGGAAAAAGAGAAGCTCCAGGCGCTTGAAAACGCAAAAAAACTTGCCGATTGCCGCGTGAAGCTTACGGCAAAGGCCGGCTCGAACGGCAAGCTCTTCGGCGCGGTCACCTCCAAGGAGATAGCGGACGCGCTTAAGGAGCAGTTCGGAATAGAGATCGAAAAAAACCAGATCGTGCAGGGCGATCCGATAAAGAATTACGGGGATTATGAGGTGAAATGCCGCCTCGGCCACGAAGTGAGCGGCGTTATCAGACTAACGGTGGCGGAGAAGTAATGGACGAGCTGACAGCGAGACAAATGCCTCACAGCGCGGAAGCCGAGCAGGCAGTGCTCGGCTCCATGCTCATTGATTCCCGCTGCGTGCCGCAGGTGATTTCGGCGCTTCGCTCGTCGGATTTCTATCTGAGCGTGAACAGAGAGATATTCGACGTCATCTGCACCATGTTCAATTATTCCAAGCCCATAGACGCCGTAACGCTTCTCGACGAGATGAAGCTTCAGGGCGTTTACAACGAGCACAGCACTCAGAATTATCTCGTGGAGCTCATGCGCGTCACGCCCACCTCGGCAAACGTGGGACAGTATATAGCCATTGTCAGGGATAAGGCCCTTCTCAGGGGCATTGCCGAGACGGCTGCGGAGATCTCCGCCATGGTCAGCGAGGGAGCGGGCAGCTCCGACGAGATGCTCGAGAGCGCCGAGAGACGCATATACGCACTGAGGCAGGGCAGAAATATAAACGGGCTGGAGCCAATAAGCAATATCCTTTCGGACGTATACAGGCATCTGGCGGAGCTTGTGAAAAACAAGGGCAAGCTTCCCGGGCTGTCCACGGGCCTGAGCTCGCTGGACGATATCATCATGGGCCTGAACAACAGTGATTTCATTATCCTTGCTTCCAGACCGGGAATGGGCAAGACGAGCCTCGCCATGAACATCGCCCTGAACGTCGGAAAAAAGAGCGGAAAGGCGGTAGCCGTTTTCTCGCTCGAAATGTCAAAACAGCAGCTCGCGATGCGTCTTATCTCGGCAGACGCCTTCGTGGACGGGAAAAAGCTTCAGACCGGTCTGCTGAGCACGGACGACTGGAAGAAGATAAGCGCTTCCGCGGCGTCCATCGGCGCTACCAAAATTCAGATAGACGACAACTCCACTCTCACGGTATCGGATATGAACGCGCAGTGCCGCAGGGTCCAGGACCTCGGGCTGGTGGTGATAGACTATCTTCAGCTGATGACCAGCGCGGGCAACGGCGACAGCGAGAGCCGTCTGCAGGCGGTCAGCGAGATATCGAGAATGCTCAAGATAATGGCCAAGGAGCTGAACGTGCCGGTACTGTGCCTGTCGCAGCTTTCCCGCGCGAGCACTCAGCGCACGGACAAGCGGCCGGTGCTGTCTGACCTGAGGGAATCCGGCTCTCTGGAGCAGGACGCCGACATCGTCATGTTCCTCTACCGCGAGGACTACTACGACAAAGAAACCGAGAACGCCAACATCACCGAGGTCATCATCGCCAAGCANNCTGGAGCAGGACGCCGACATCGTGCTCGGCCTGTACAGAGACGATTATTTCAACCGGGAATCGGACCAGCACAATTCGGCCGAGCTCATAGTGATGAAAAACCGCCACGGCAGGACGGGTACCGTCGAGCTGCAGTGGCTGCCGGAATATACGACGTATACTGCCGTGGATAAATTCGAGGAGCAGTAGCGCGCGGAAGGATATCGGAGGACTGTCGGTAAAATGCTGAGCAGGATCGCGGCATACATGGAGCGATACGCTATGCTGGACGGCCTCGGAACGCTGCTTTGCGGCGTTTCCGGCGGCGCCGATTCGGTGTGCCTGCTGCACGCCGCGCTTTCCATGGGGCTGCCCGTCAAGGCGCTGCATTTCAACCATATGCTGCGCGGCGCGGAGGCCGACAGAGACGAGAGCTTCGTAAGAGAACTGTGCGAAAGGCTCGGCGTGGAATGCGTATGCGGCAGGGGAGACGTAAGAGCCTACGCGCGGGAAAAAAGCATGGGTACGGAGCAGGCCGCGAGGATACTGCGCTACGCGTTTTTCGAGCAGTGCGCGTCGAAGGAAAGCGGCTGCCGCGTCGCAACGGCGCACAACGCCGACGACAACGCCGAAACGATGATAATGAACCTGACGAGAGGCGCGGGTCTTACGGGACTCGGCGGCATCCCTCCGGTGCGCGGGATATTTATTCGGCCTCTTCTTTGCATCACGAGGCGCGAGATAGAAAAGTATCTTTCGGATAACGGTCTTGAGCACGTGGAGGACTCCACGAACGCCGGGGACGAGTATACACGCAACAGGATACGCCATGCGGTCGTTCCCGTACTGAAAGACATAAATCCGCGCTTTTCGGAGACCGCGGCCGAGACCGCGGAGCTGCTGAGAGAGGACGAGGCGTATCTTGAAGAAGAGGCCGCCGGGCATATCCGCGGCAATACGGTCCGGATAAAGGGCCTGGCCTATCCCATCGCGTCAAGGGCGCTGCGCATCGCGGCAGACGGATATGGGGTGAAGCTGTCCAAAACGCATATCGACGCGCTGCTTGCCCTGCCGTCGGGCGGGGAAAGCGATCTGCCCGGCGGACTTACGGGAGTCAGGAGCTTTGACTCGATATATATCGGGCCTCCGAAAAAACGGGAGACGCCGGAGGAGACCGCGCTGATATGGAACGAATGGACCCGCAGCGGCTTTGACGGAGTCGACGTATTCTGGGGAGAAAAGTCCGAGAGCGGTAAAATTAACGAATTGTTAAGTATTTTCAGCTTCAAAAAGGAAGAAGTATGTGGTAATATAGCTGTCAGGCCGCGCAAGGAGGGGGATAAGATCACTCTGTCCGGCCGCGGCGTGACAAAAAGCCTCAAAAAGCTGTTCATTGAGATGAAAATACCCGTCCGGGAACGGGAGCATATTCCCGTCGTTGCGGACGATAAAGGCGTTTTGGCCGTATACGGCGTGGGAAAAAACGCTTCGAGGTCGCCCGGAGGAGGAAAAAAAACGGGGGATGAAAATTCCTGCGTCGTAATATTTGCAAAGAGGTAGAAACACATGTCCGAATTGAGGTCAGATTATAAGCTTGAGGTCCTCATACCGAGGGAGGAGCTGAAAAAACACACCGAGCGCATGGCCGCGGAGATAAGCAGGGACTATAAGGGTAAAGAAGTGCTGTTCGTGGGCATACTTAAAGGCGCGTTTATCTTCATGTCCGATCTTGTGCGCAGCGTCGATCTGCCGGGCTGCAGGCTCGGCTTCATGATGGTCTCGTCCTATGGATCGGGCACCGTGAGTTCGGGCAACATAACAATAAAAAAAGACCTTGAAATGGACGTAGAGGGCAAGCATGTGATCATCGTTGAAGATATCGTGGATACCGGCTTTACGCTGAGTTATCTGAAAAAGTATATTGCCAACAGGAACGCGGCGTCCGTAAAAATATGCACCATGCTCGACAAGCCCGACAGACGGCAGGTGCAGCTGGAGCCCGATTATTACGGAGCAAAGATACCGGACGTTTTCGCGGTAGGTTACGGCCTGGATTACGATGAAGCTTTTCGTGAACTGCCGGACGTATGCGTGGTAAAGTAACGGCGCGCACGCCTGAGGCGGCCGTGGGCTGCCGGGAGCGACAGTGTTCGATCTGCGTCATGCAGAGGAGGTAACAGTATTTGAACAACAAAAAGAGCAGACCGAGAGACCTCGGTTTTTACGCCATTATCCTCGTTATACTGATAGGCGTAATATATCTCATGATGTCGAGAAACGAAACGACCAAGCTCAGCTACGACGAGGTCAGAAAGCTGTTCGAAAGCGAGTCGGTCACGTCCTTCGTCCTGGAGGGAGACACGCTCGTGCTTCAGCTTACCGATCCCGTCGGGGGGACGTATTCGGCGCAGCACGATCTGTACAGCTTCTCGGCCTTTTACGAGGACCTGCATGAGCTGATAGACGAGCAGCGCAGCGAAGGGATAATAACGGATTATGACTACAACGTAGGGTGGAAAGCGCCGTGGTGGCTCAGCTTCCTGCCGTACGTGATCCTTCTCGTATCCTTTGTGGTGCTGTGGTTCTTCATGATGAACAGAGGCGCGGGCGGAGAGCGCGGCGCGATGCATTTCGGCAGAGCGCGTACCAGGATAGGCGCATCGGATAAAAAAGTCACCTTTGCCGACGTCGCCGGAGCGGAGGAGGAAAAAGAAGAGCTCAGGGAGATCGTCGAGTTCCTCAAAAACCCGAAGAGCTTTGTGGAAATAGGCGCGAGGATACCCAAGGGCGTACTTTTGGTGGGCCCTCCGGGAACGGGTAAGACCCTGCTCGCAAAAGCCGTCGCGGGCGAGGCGGGAGTGCAGTTCCTGTCCATTTCCGGCTCCGATTTCGTCGAGCTTTACGTAGGCGTCGGAGCGTCGAGAGTGCGCGACCTGTTCGAGCAGGCCAAAAAGGCCGCGCCTTCGATAATTTTCATAGACGAGATAGACGCCGTCGGCCGTCAGCGCGGAGCGGGTCTCGGCGGCGGTCACGACGAGAGAGAGCAGACACTCAACCAGCTGCTGGTCGAAATGGACGGCTTCGGCACGAACGAAGGCGTTATCGTCATGGCGGCCACCAACCGCCAGGATATCCTTGACAGAGCGCTTATGAGGCCCGGACGTTTTGACAGACAGGTCTACGTCGGTCTGCCGGACATCAAGGGCAGAGAAGCAATACTGAAAGTGCATTCCAAGGGCAAGCCCCTGGGCGAAGACGTGGATCTCGGCGTGATAGCCAAGACTACCACCGGCTTTACCGGAGCCGATCTCGAAAACCTGCTCAATGAGGCCGCGCTGCTCACGGCAAGGCGCAAAAAACGCTTCATAACCATGTCGGAAGTGGAAGAAGCGATGATAAAGGTCATCGCCGGCCCCGAGAAGAAGAGCAGAGTGGTCTCGGAGAGAGAAAGAAAGCTCACCGCCTTCCATGAGGCCGGACACGCGGTGGTGATGAACGCTCTGGAAAACTGCGATCCGGTGCACCAGATATCCATAATCCCGAGGGGACAGACGGGAGGCATGACCATATCCCTGCCCACCGAGGACAAAAATTTCAATTCAAGAAAAGAAATGCTCGACGACATCGTTTCTCTGCTCGGCGGCCGGATCGCGGAAAAGCTGATGCTCGACGATATATCTACCGGCGCGTCAAACGATCTTGACCGCGCGACAGCCATTGCGAAATCAATGGTCATGCGCTACGGCATGAGCGACGCGATAGGCCCGGTCGTTTACGACAACGGCGACGGAGAGGTCTTCCTGGGCCGCGACTACGCCCATACGAAGAGCTATTCTGAAAAGATGGCCGCAAAGATAGACGACGAGGTCCGCAATATCATCGACGAAGCCTATGAGCGCTGCCGCGGCATACTCGAGGAGAACGTGGATCTGCTTGAGCTTACCGCGCAGTATCTGCTCGAAAACGAGGTGATGGACGGCGAGGCGTTCGCCTACGTATGCCGGACGCACGAGCTTCCGCCCAAGGTCGAAAAGACGCCTGAGGAGCCCCGGGAGCCCGACGGCGAAGGAGAAGACGCTCTCGGGACCGACGCGGAGGATGAAGCTGCCGCCGGTGAGGAAGACGAGCTCGACGAAGTTGAAATAGAGAATGACGAGCCCGACCCCGACGACGATTATGAAGAGGGCGTTGACTGACAAAAACGGGTATATCCGGGTCTCATATGCTTAAAATCCAGCCGTCCCTTTGCGGGACGGCTGGATTTTTAAGCTGTACGAACGTGACGTTATTTGATGACTTTTTTGATGATATCCATAGCCTCGTCGAGCTGCTCTGTGGTATGCGTCGCCATGATGCTGACACGGAGCATGCAGCCGTTGGCCGGCGCGGCGGGAGGCAGGACCGTATTCACGTACACTCCGTTCTCGTAAAGCTCATGGGCCTTTTCGAGAGTGTTGACGGGGTCGTAGGTAAAGATTGGAACAATGGGAGTGGACGACTCGATTATCTTTATTCCTCGCTCAAGAAGACCTCTGCGCATGTATGAGGCAAGATAATTCAGCCTTTCCACAAGCTCGGGATGAGCTATAATGTGCCGCAGCGCGGCCGTGGCTACCGCGCAGCTGGCGGGAGTTATTGAAGCGGAAAAAATGAAGGGACGGGAATTGTGACGGACGTAGTCGACCACCTTTGCAGAGGCGGCCATGTATCCGCCCAGGCTTGCCAGGGACTTCGAGAAGGTGCCCATATAAATGTCGACCTCGTCCTCGAGTCCGAAATGGCTTGCCGTTCCGCGCCCGTTTTTGCCGATGACGCCGAGAGCGTGGGCGTCGTCCACCATCACGCGGGCGCCGTACTTTTTGGCGAGCTCGACTATCTCGGGAAGTTTGGCGATGTCGCCCTCCATGCTGAACACGCCGTCGGTGACTATGAGTATGCCCGCGGTGTCCGGCACGCTTTTCAGCCGCTGCTCGAGCTCGTCCATATCGCTGTGCGCGTAACGGAGCATTTTGCCGTAGCTGAGCTTGCAGCCGTCATATATGCTGGCGTGATTGTCACGGTCGCAGATCACGTAATCATTGCGGCCCACCAACGCGCTGATTATGCCGAGATTGCTCTGAAAGCCCGTGGAGAAGGTGATGACGTCTTCCTTGCCCAAAAATGCGGCCAGCTCACGCTCCAGCTGTATGTGCAGATCGAGCGTGCCGTTGAGAAATCTTGAGCCGGAGCAGCCGGAGCCGTACTGCTCAAAAGCCTTTATTCCCGCCTCGATTATATCCGGGTGAGTGGTAAGACCGAGATAATTGTTGGAGCCGAGCATGATGCGGCGNNCGCTTGCCCTCCATGATGACCTCGGTATCCTGTTTTGACTCAAGCGCGTGAAAATAGGGGTAAATTCCCTGCTTTTTGTAATCGTCCGCCAGAGTGAAATCATAGCATTTTTTGAAAAGATCCATTTATCTGCCTCCCGAAACGGCTGTTTATATAAAAAATTAGTTGATACCGATTACCATTGCATTTAGTTAAATTATATGCCGAAACGCCTCTTTTGTCAAATAAAACCGCTGCCGCGCCGCAGAGCCTGCGGGAAACGAAAAGGCGGTTTTGACAGGCTGCAAAAATCATTATACAATATAGAAAATCCGAGATAGAAAATCCGAGGAGGTAAGCCATGCCGATAACAGCAGCGTATATGGTGCCGCATCCGCCGCTTATAATCCCGGAGGTGGGCAAAGGCGGTGAGAAGCACGTCGACGCCACGGTAAAGGCCTACGACCGCGTAGGCCGTGAAATATCCGCTCTTGCTCCGGATACCGTCGTTATCACAAGCCCTCACAGCGTTATGTATGCCGACTGGTTTCATATCTCGCCGGGCAGCGGAGCGTCCGGTTCGTTCGCGGATTTAGGCGCGCCGAAAACGCGCTTTACGGTGAACTACGATACCGAGCTCGTCGAGACGCTGCGGAGCATGGCGGAAAAAACGGGGTTTCCGGCGGGGACTGCGGGAGAGAGGGATAAAAAGCTGGATCACGGCACTATGGTGCCGCTGCATTTCATAAGGAAATATTACGACGGCTTCCGCATAGTTCGGATAGGCCTGTCGGCTCTGCCGCTGACGAAGCATTATGAGCTGGGGCAGCTCATAAGCGCCGCAGCGGACAGGCTCGGCCGCCGCACGGTCTTTATCGCGAGCGGAGATCTGTCCCACAAGCTCAGAGCAGACGGCCCCTACGGCTATTCGCCGGAGGGAGAGGAGTACGAGCGCAGGATAATGGACGTCTGCTCACGGGCGGCCTTCGGAGAGCTGTTCGATTTTGACGAGGACTTCTGCGAAAGAGCCGCGGAATGCGGACACAGATCGTTCGTGATAATGGCAGGGGCGATGGACGGGATGAGAGTGCGCGCAGAACGCTATTCTCACGAGGACGTGACGGGAGTGGGCTACGGCATCTGTTCCTTTATCCCGGAAGGCCCGGACGAAAGCAGACGCTTCCTTGAACGGCGGCTGCTTGAAGCGGAGCGGAAAGCGGCGGAGAAGGCGGCTTCGGCAGACGCATACGTTTCTTTGGCAAGGAAGGCCGTGGAGGAATACGTCCTTCGCGCTAAAAAGCTTCAGCTGCCCCGGGATACGGAAAGCCAGATGACGAGAGCGAGAGCGGGCGTATTCGTATCGATACATGAGCACGGTTCTCTCAGAGGCTGCATCGGCACCTTAAGCCCGGTAAGAAGCTGTATCGGAGAGGAGATCATAAGCAACGCGATAAGCGCGGCGTCGGCCGACCCGCGCTTCAGGCCGATAACCCCGGAGGAGCTGAAATGGCTTGAAATAAGCGTGGATATACTCAGCGAGCCCGAGGAGATAGACTCCGCGGACAGACTCGACGTGAAGAAATACGGAGTCATAGTCTGCAGCGGCTCGAAAAGGGGAGTGCTGCTGCCGGATCTTGAGGGTGTGGATACCGTGGAGCAGCAGATAGATATAGCAAGGCGGAAGGCCGGGATAGCTCCCGGAAAAAAGCTGACGCTGTACCGTTTCACCGTGAGCAGACATACCTGAAAGCGGGGGTGACAGCATGCCGGTATGCGGGACGTGTTTCAGGCATTGCGTGATCGAAGAGGGAAAAACCGGCTTCTGCGGCGGACGTATCTGCCGCGGAGGCAGGATCGTCTGCGCAAACTACGGCGCGATAAGCTCAGCCGCGCTCGATCCCATAGAAAAAAAGCCGCTGCGGCGTTTTCGCCCCGGGAGCATGATACTGTCGGTGGGCAGCTACGGCTGCAACCTTGACTGTCCCTTTTGCCAAAACCACGAAATATCCCGGGTCCCCTGTCCGGATCCGCCGCGGGACACTGTGACGCCTGAGCAGCTTGCCTCTGCAGCGGAGCGATATAAAAAAGAGGGGAATATAGGTCTTGCCTTTACCTACAACGAGCCTCTTATCGGCTACGAGTTCGTAAGGGACGCCGCGAAGCTCGTCCGGGAGCGCGGCATGGTAAACGTGCTGGTGACCAACGGATGTTTCGAGCTGAGCGTGCTTGAAGAAACAGCCCCTTATATCGACGCGATGAACATCGACATAAAGGGCTTTACCGATGATTTTTATTCCGGGCTCCTCGCCGGCAGGCTCGAAACGGTGAAGGCGTTCATTGCCCGCGCCGTGCAGCTGTGCCACGTGGAGCTTACCGAGCTTATTATCCCCGGCGAGAACGACTCCGAGGAAGAAATGCGGGAGCTTTCCTCCTGGATAGCCGGGCTGAGGGACGCGAAGGGAAGACCGGCAGGGGAGCGCGTACCGCTTCACGTTTCCCGCTTTTTCCCGCGCCGAAGAATGACCGACAGAAGGGCGACGAGCGTGAAAACCGTATATCGCCTTGCCGAGGTCGCAAGAGAAAAGCTGAAATACGTATATACGGGAAACTGCTGAGCGGGCGCTTCAGCGCTTCTGCAGCGACAGGGGGAGCTCCATGCGGTTCGCCTCGAGCAGGGCCCTGTCGGTAAGTATCCGTTCCGACGGACCGTCGGCGGCTATCCGTCCGCCCGACAGCAGTATAACCCGGCTGCAGGTATCCATGATCATGTCGAGATCGTGAGAGGTTATGAGCTTTGTCTGACTGAGCTCCTTCACGGTTTTTATCACCAGACGGCGGTTGAAGGGATCGAGCGCGGAGGTGGGCTCGTCCATAAGCACGGCCTCCGGCTCCATGGCCAGGACGGTGGCTATGGCCGCCATGCGCTTTTCTCCGCCGGAGATCCTGTGGTTGTGCCTGTGTTTCAGCTCCGTCAGCCCGAGGCGCTCGAGGACGCCGTCCACGCGCTTTTCCGCCTCGGTGCGTGGAAGACCGTAGTTGAGCGGGCCGAACATCATGTCCTCGCAGACCGTGGGCATGAACATCTGATTGTCCGAGTCCTGCAGGACAAAGCCGAGCTTTCGGCGTATTTCCGGCAGATTATCCTTCTTTACCTCAAGCCCGTCTGCGTATATCCCGCCTTCGCCGCGTATGAGCCCGAGCAGGAGCTTCATAACGGTGGATTTTCCGGCACCGTTTGCGCCGATTAGCCCCACGGATTCGCCTTTTTCTATTTTGAAAGAAACGCCGCTGAGTACGCAGCGGTCTTTTTCATACGCAAAGCTGACGTTTTTGAATTCTATCATATTATCACCTCACGAAACGGCTGCCGAGGAGGCGGGAAATATCCGTAAGACGTATCAGAAGGAACAGCGCCGAGCTTCCGAAGAGATAAACGCCGTCCGTTATCGAAAACGGCTTCATCGGGGCGTAATGAAAATGCTCATGGTAGCCGCGCAGCAGCATTGAGGAATACAGCTCCTGCGCTCTGTCCATGCTGCGCAGGAGCAGCTGACCGAGAAAGGAGCCCCAGGCGGAAACGTGTATGCCCTTCTGTCCGGGCGCACGAAGAGCGTAGGCGTCCGTCATCACGGCAAGCTCCCGGGTCATCACGCCCACGTAGCGATAGGTGAGCAGCAGCAGGGTAACGAGCATTTTCGGTATATGCAGCCGCCGCAGGGAAGCGCAGATGCAGTCTATCGGCGTGGTCGCCATAAGCAGGAAAGAGGACATCAGACACAGCACGCCCTTGAGCATGAGCGTGAGCATGGATATCACGCCGCCGGAAACGGCCGTCCCGCCGATATAAAGCAGCGGCTCCC
>DBWE01000216.1:25794-27347 GCA_002308315.1 Clostridiales bacterium UBA1246
AACAGCAGTACCGGCCACAGCAGCATGGGAATGAGCGCGCTGAGCCGGTATTTGCCGAAGGACATGACCGCGGCTATATATACGACTGTGCTGAGAAGCTTTGCGGTGGAGCCCAGGTCGTGGACGGGAGAAGTCCGGGAAGCCAGCTCGTCCATTTCCGACAGCTCGCGCAGAGCGGTTTCCATCTTGTTCATATTCGCTCCATGCGGAAACAGGGCAGTTCACGCTGCCCTGTTAAGATATATTTTTGAGCGCGGCTCAGTTTTTCTGCTTCCTCTTTCTGAAAAACCCGCCGACGAAGCATATCAGCAGCGCCAGAGCCGCAACCATTACCGAGCCTACCACGCCGGACACGCTCGTGCCCGCAGGACTGTCACTGTCGGCGAAGGCGTAATCCGGGAGGAAAGAGGTCTTTTCCTGAATGCTGCCGGCAAGCTCGGCGGTCGAGCTGCTCACGCCGAAGGCTTCCTCGTCAAGACCCATGTTTTCGGAATAACCTGCCTCGGAGTTGCCGAAGAGCGCCCATTCAAGCCCGTCGGGATTGCCGCTGGCAAACAGACTCAGCCCCCCCGCGACCAGCAAAGCGACAACGGCGAGTATGACGACGACTGTTTTAAGAGAACGTTTGCCCGCTTCTCCGCGCACGGCCGATGCGCATTGGATGAGCTCGGGCCGCGCCTCGTATACGAAGGTGAGCACCGCGGCGGTCACAAGACCCTCGACAAGACCGATAGCCAAATGTATTGGCTGCATAAGGGCGCAGAAAGCGCCGAAAGGAAGCTCGGTGATGCCGGAAAGAGAGGTTTCAAGCACAACGGAGAAAGCTCCGAGCTGCAGCGTGACGATGCAGCCGAGAACGGAGGCCGTTATGATGCGCCCGCGTCCCGCGCCCCTGCCGTCGCCGAATAATTTGCTCTGCATGATCGGCCGCCATATCAGATAGTATCCCACAAAGCAGCCGTAAAAAGCCATGTTCCATATGTTCGCCCCGAGGGCCATCAACCCCCCGTCGCCGAAGAACAGGCATTGTATGGCAAGAATGACTATCATGGAAAGGAAACCAGCCTGAGGCCCGAGCAGAGCGGAGAGCAGCATGCCGCCGCACATATGTCCGGAGGAACCCGTGCCGGGAATGGTATAGTTGATCATCTGCCCCGCGAATACGAGGGCGGCAGTCACGGCCATAGTCGGGAGCTTCTGAGGCTCGTCGTCTTTTTTCAGCTTGTGTACGGATGCGCCCGCGGCCGTACCGGAAGCAACATACATCACTCCGGCCACGGCGGGAGCCAGCAAAGCGTCTGCCATATGCATGGATTATCCCTCTTTTCCGTAGTTTCCGGCTTTATTTATATCGCGTCCGGCGTCGCTCCGCAAGCCCCCCGGGGGGATCGAATATGAAAAAAACATTATTATCATTTGAAAATCGCCGCTTTTTTTGCGGCAAATGAAAGCCCGGCTCGTTATCGGGGAAGAAACGCGGAGCCGGACTGTCTGAAGCCGCGTCGCGCACGCGGTTATTTCTTGAATAAAGGAAACAAACATGCTATATTTGT
>DBWE01000216.1:27391-34881 GCA_002308315.1 Clostridiales bacterium UBA1246
TAAAAATTGACAAAAACGAAAGCAGGCTGACCGTCGCTCTCGAAGGCAGACTTGATACTTCCACTTCTCCCGAGCTGGAAGCCGAACTTAAGCCCGCGCTGGACGGCGTGACCGAGCTGACGATGGACTTTACGGGACTTGAATACATTTCTTCCGCGGGCCTGCGCGTACTTCTCTCCGCACAGAAGCAGATGAACAAACAGGGAGACATGAGGCTGACGCACGTGAGCGCGGCGATCATGGAGATCCTCGACATTACCGGCTTTGCCGATATTCTTACCATTGTCTGAGCTTTTTTGATTTGATTTGCGTGCATCGGGGCCGCTGCAAAACGTGAGTTTCGCAGCGGCCCCGGTAAATCATCCCCGCTTCGCTGCCGCGGGCAGGGGACGGCTTCAAAAAAGGCATTGTTGACTCAGTCCGAGGATCGGCGATCTCTCCTGATCTGAAGAAACAGCTCGTCGCCGGGCGTGGGGTCGGTGATGGTGGTCTCGTCGTTGTAAACGAGTACCTTTTTGCCGTTCACCGTTTCCCGGGTAAGGCGGTAGCGCTTCTTGTCACCGGGATAGAAGGGGATAAAGCAGACGGGCTTATCCGCGCGCCTGACCGTGATCTTCCCGCGCCAGGTGCCGGGCGGCACGATGACCATACCGGGCTTATCGAAGGTCACCGGCTTCATGTCTTCCGGATCGTCGCCCAGCATGACCTCTATCTCGGCGTCAAAGGACTCCCACGGCTCTACGACGTCGCAGCCCGAGAACCACAGAAATTCCGCCGCCTGTCCGTTGCTGACCGGCTGCTCGTCTCCCAGCTCGCAGGGCTTGGTGATAATGTTGAAGCTGAACTGCAGTACGGAGTTCGGCATGTCCTCCTTGCCCTTGAAAACGCAGCGCGGGTTTTTCACGGCGTCCCCGAGAGTGTGATGATCCTTTCTCAGCTCCATGACGCAGTGCTTATATTTTCCGACCGTCGAGGCGTTTTTGTAAAACGGCTCCATATACTTGCGGACGTCCTCTTCAGTCTGATCGGGGTCGGTGAAGCACAGTCCGCAGAAGGTGCAGGGAGAGGAGGGGTCCTTTACGCAGTAGCGGATCTTGTCCTTTTCATAGATCCATTCTTCATTGCCCTCGCTGTCTTCTCTCGGATATACCCTTCCGATGGTGGTGCCGACGTATTGCAGCATCGTGTTGACGCCGCGCTTGACCTTTTTGAAATAGACCGGACTGTGAAATACTCCGGCGGGGGCCCAGACGATGGAGGGTTTCGTAATGTCGTATATCTCCATGGACTGCGCCGTGTCGCCGATACAGAACGCGACTTCAAATTCCGATTCGAATATATCAGCAAGGTCAGCTCCGGTGAAGACGAAGAAGTTATGGGCGCCGTCGTGGATATGGGGTATGTCCATCGTGCCCACCCTCGTCGCCACGAGAAAGCCCTGTCCGAAGTCAACGTCGGGGACAAAGGAATCGTCGTTGAAGAATTCCATCCTGTACGGCGCGTATCCCGCCCAGTTTATCTTGTTGTCTTTTTTCGGAAAGGGATAAAAACGGTTTTTGAGCTCCAGCATAATAACACCTCCCGCAGTGCTCAGAAGTAGCGAAGCGCTTCGAAAGCGCCGTGAACGGCGTCGCGCACGTCGCCGGACGCCTGACAGTCGCCGATAACGAAGAAATTGCTCTCCGGGCAGCAGCCCATAAATTCCATGGCCTCCCGGCTGCGTGGTTTCATACCAACTGCCATAAGTACGGTATCCGCTTCGATCTCCCGGATCTCGCCCGTATCGACGCTCCTTACAATCACCCGGTCGTCACGGATCTCCTGCAGTTCCCAGCCGAGCTCTCTGCGAACGTGATGTTCCTCCATGAGTTTGGTGAGAATATACTCCGCGCCGGTGTTCACGAGGCTGCAATTCCTGTCCATATCTATCACTACGACGTCCTTGCCCTCCATGGCCAGGTGTATGCCCGCCTCAGTACCTACGGAGGAGCCGCCGATCACTGCGACCTTCTGCCCGCAGGGGCACTTCCCGTTTTCCGCGTCCGGAGCCCAGTGCACATGAGGCTTGTCCCATCCCGGAACCTTGGGCAGAATGGGATCCGCGCCTATGGCCATAACGACGGCGTCGTATCCCTCCGCGGCCAGCATTTCCGGAGTGGCTTCCGTATTCATGAACCGCCGGATCTTGGCGCAGGAGCCGAACGCCCGCAGATATTTCAGGTAATCCCGCAGGTCCTGTTTGAAGGAGGCTGCCACGCCGTTCGCGACGTTGCCGCCGAAATCGGCGTTTTTCTCATATATCGTCACGTCGTGCCCGCGCTCCAGCAGTACCTTGACCGCCTCTATCCCGGCAGGTCCGCCGCCGACGACGGCGACCTTCCTGCGAACGGGGGCTTTGGGCAGCACGCCCTCCGGGTATTCCTCATACATACCGTACATGGGATTGACCGCGCAGGGGAAGGCGGGGGGAGTGCTCATGCGGAAGCAGGCGCAGCGCAGGCAGGGGGTATGCTCGTATTCGCGGCCCTCCGCGTATTTCCGCACCATTTCAAAGTCGGCGTTCAGCGCCCGGTGCATGGCGACGAAATCCGCCTTGCCGGAGGCTATGATCTCCTCCGCCTGGGCTATATCCTTGATGGACCCGACGGTGTTTACTATCAGGTCCGGATACGTCTTCTTGATGTCCGCCGCAAAATGGACGTTGTACATCTGCTCCAAAGCGTAGGGCTGGTACATATACTGCATATACTGCGGCTCGCCCCAAACGTCGTGTATGCCGCCGGAGACGTGGAGAATATCCACTTTGTCCTTGATGAAGGAAATGAATTTCAGCGCCTCGTCGAAATGAGTGCCCTGCGTGGGATGGAATTCCTCGGCGGAAATGCGGTATTCTATCACGAAGTTTTCTCCCACTCTCGCGCGCACCGCGTCCAGCACCTCCACGGCGAAGCGGGCGCGGTTTTCCGTGCTCCCGCCGTATTCGTCCGTGCGCCGGTTGAAGAAGGGGCTGGCGAACTGAGCGAACAGATTGCCGTGGGCGCCGTGGAGCATCAGCATTTTCATGCCCGCTTTTTTGCAGAGCTCCGCGGCAAAGGCAAATTTCTCCACGGTCTCTCTGATCTTCTCCTTGCTCATTTCAATGGTGGGTATGGGGGCACGGCCAAGCTGCGCGGCGCGCTTGTGCTCAGCGACGGTGATGAAAGAAGAGGAACTGTATGCCGCGCGGCCGTCCACCCGTTCGGGGACGTTGTCCTTGCCGCAATGGCAGAGCTCCAAATTTGCGTGCGCTCCGTAGGCTTCGCACATTTGGCTGAATTTCGCCAGCTGATTTACGCAGGCGGGATCGGAGAGCTGAAGCTGCCCGTCCTCGTCGCTGCTTTCCGTGATGTCTATGGTGCAGTTGCCCACGGAAACTATGGCGATGCCGCCCTTGGCGAACATGCGGAAGCAGCGGATGAATTTGTCCGTAACGAAGCCGCGCTCGTCTCCGGTGCCAAGCGCTCCCGGCGGAGCAAGTTCGATCCTGTTCTTGAAGGTCACGCCCCGGATGGTGATGGGGGTGAACACGTGGGGATATTTTGCTGACATGGCTGCTCCTTCCTCAATTATTTTTACGTTTATTACTGTTCTTCTCCGCTTTCAAAATTGTTGCAGAGGCTTATTATCAGAACGTCGTCCGTCGCCGGGCTCTTCACAAAATAGTTGCTGGTCTCCACCTTTCGGTATATGCCGTCGTCGCCGAGCTGTCTGGTGATCATATGGAATTCTTTTTTTCCCTCTCTGTATAATCTGAGCTGGTTTTCCCGGCAGAACATGGCGTGCCAGCGTTCCCGATCCTCCGGATGCATGGAGAGAGTGCCGTGCTCTATCAGATCATCCACAGTGCCTGTGGACGGGCAGCTTTTTGCCGTGAAATCTTTATAACTCATCATATAAAAGCTGTTGCGCGTAAGGTTGCCGTAGATGATCAGCGGATACCTCATATAGACCGCCTGGAGCAAAATCTGTTCGGCTGCGGTGTCCGTTTGGATCTTAAGAATGTCCTCTTCCTCAATGGGCAAACGCTTGTCGATCAGGTACTGCATAAAGTCGCCCTCGGGCATGGGCCGGGCAAAATAGAATCCCTGGATCAGATTGCAGTTGCAGGTGCGGAGAAAACCGTACTGCTCCTTTGTTTCCACGCCCTCGGCAACGGTGCGGATGTTGAGACGGTTGGCAAACAGAAATATGCTCTCCAGGATGATGCGTTCCCGTTCGGTCTCACAGTTTTTCTTCAACAGGGACCGATCGATCTTGATCTCATCCGGAAGGGTGTCGGCCACCAGACTCAAAGAGGATAGACCGCTGCCGAAATCGTCGATGGAGAATTCAAAGCCGTTTTCATGCAGCTGCGTGACCGTTTTTTGCATCAATTCTTCTTCCTGGATCATGGCGGATTCCGTGATCTCCAGCACGATCAGGCGGTGATCGATATGATGGAAATCCACGATTTCCGCAAGATGCTTCGGCATGTCCTCCTCACGAAGATGCCAGCGGGAGAAGTTGACGGACACCGGCATAGGTTCTATATCCATTTCTTTCAAGCGTTTGAGAAACGCGCAAACCTTCTCAACCACGTACCAATCCAGCATGGCAATGGCGCCCGTTTGNNTCCATGGCAGGCAAAAACTGATCCGGCAATATTACGCTGCCGTCTTCTCTGACCCATCGGATCAGAGCTTCGGCAGATCTCATGCGGTTTGTCGTGGCGTCGATTTTCGGCTGGTAATAAACTTCCATTTCCCGTCTCTGCATCGCCTGCATGGCTGCAAGAACGTCGCTGATAATGAAACCGTCCATATTGTTTCTGTTCCTCCGGTCGCTTTTTTTGGTAAGGCCTCTGCGAAGGTTAGCGGTCTGTTTGGCAAATTCGTCGGACCTGCCGCATATTACGTGGGGCAGCTGACCTTCCGGCTGAATGATATGGGGCGTGTCGGCTGCTTCTATATTAAAAAAACTGTATATAAATCTTCATTATAATCATACCACATACATTGACTTTTCTCAATGCTTTTCATCCATGTTTTCCCGGAAATATACGGACTTCGGGCTGCAGCATACCACCGGATCCGTTATTTGGCGCAGTTCGCCGTTCGATAATATGCACAAAGAGCAAGCGCTGTCGGCACAGCTCCCTCACTTCCGGTCATATGCGGCTTATTTGCGGCGTTTCGATGCATAGTCGAGGATACTGAAAAAGCCTGCCTGTCGGCGTCTGAGATTTTGGGATGCCGAGGATCGCTTGTCAGCAATAACGGGAATGCGTGATCGCTGCATATTCTCACAGGAAAGAACGCCCTGTCGCGATCGCGATAACTCCGCAAGGGCTTAATAACGCCAAGAAGCCGTCCGACCGTAAAAACAGTTGTAAAAAGCCGCGGCTTTCGATTTGCGTGCCGCGGCCCCGGGTCACAGGAGGGACGGATAAAAAAGCATCTTCCGAAATACCGGGATTTGTGTTATACTCCTTTCCGATGACTCATATCTGCAGAGTACGGAGTGGAAATGATGGATAGGCAAAAGCTTCGGGCAATACTGTCTGCGTTTTTGGCCGCGGTGTTTTACGCGGCGAATATTCCGATATCCAAGATCCTGCTTCGCACGGTCGGCCCTGCTTTGATGGCGGCGTTTCTGTATTTGGGCGCTGGGATCGGTATCGGGATACTTTCGCTGTTCAACGTGAAAAATAAAACGAAATCCGAAAGACTGTCGAGAAAAGATCTTCCGTTTGTCGTGGGAATGATCGTTCTGGATATCGCGGCGCCGATCCTGCTGATGATCGGTATCGGTTACGGCTCGTCCGCAAATGCCTCGCTTCTCGGAAATTTTGAAATCGCAGCAACAACAGTGATAGCACTGCTCGTTTTCGGGGAAGCGGTATCCAAAAGGCTTTGGATCTCAATTGTCCTGATTACATTATCAAGCTTACTGCTCTCCTTCGAGGGAACCGACAGCTTAAGGTTTTCCCACGGATCGATGTATGTGCTGCTTGCAACAGTCTGCTGGGGATTTGAGAACAACTGTACAAGAAGTATTTCATCCAAAAGCACGTATGAGATCGTCGTTCTTAAAGGACTTTTTTCCGGCCTTGGATCGCTGTTCATCGCATTTGTACTAAAAGAAAAAACACCGGGAATCGGAAGCGCCGCCGTCGCAATGATCTTAGGATTTGTGGCTTACGGTCTCAGCATTTTCCTCTATATCCGTGCACAACGCTTTCTCGGCGCGGCAAAAACCGGCGCATACTATGCGGCAGCTCCCTTTGTCGGAGCATTTTTGTCTTTCGTTTTCCTGAAAGAAAGGTTGTCGTGGCTGTACCTTGCTGCGCTGGCAATAATGGTCGCAGGGTCAGCGTTGGTCGTGGCAGACACTCTGATCCGGCAGCACGAACATCTGCACGTTCATACCTTTACTCATTTCCATGACGGTTCAACACATACGCACACGGTTGCTCATGCCCATGAGCATAGTCATTATGTGACGGAGGACAAACACGGCCACCGCCATTCCGGCAAAGAGCTTGAGAGCTTGTCGGGATCAATGCATTTATCCTGAACAAGGACAAACCCGGTTCGGGATCTCATATTGATGAGGGATTCGCCTGCCTGCGGGCAGCAGGGCACGGCTCTGAGGCGCCCCGGCGCCTCATTCACTCCCGTGCCCGTTCGAATCCCATGCTTTTCCAATAAGAACAGCCACCCCGTCGGGTGGCTGTTCTTATTGGATTTGTTTCACTGTTTTGATAGAATTTCCCGGAGGGGGGTTCACCTGCCCTTTAGGGGGGTTCAACCGGGTCCGAGGGGGTTCACTTGCCAAAAGGGGGTTCAAAGTGAACGTTAGGTTAGCTGGCAAATTTCAACTGTTAGCATTCAAAGCGAAGCGTATAGAATTGCTGTACCCATTCAGGGTACGTTTTATATATCTCACTATCTTGAATTTGCTTAATGGTTCGACATCCAACTCTTCTGTCTAATATTGCAAAAATGCGTATTAGGCAATTATCGCATGTTAGTGCGTCAGCGATTGGCATCTGAAGAAAATCTGTAGCCGCCTGCAAGAAGTCCCATTCGGAAAGAGTGCCTTCCTTCTCCCATTTGTTCTTTAGTTCCAATGCGTCACTGTCATAGACACCGGTCTCTTTCCAACGTTCGTGAGTATCCCTTTCTTGCTTGTACATATCGATCCATGAGAAAACGACAAGTTCTTTTCCGTCCAACTTGATTGATGCACGTCCATATGAATTATGCACCTCATGGTAGCGCGTCAGGAAATAGGATACCCGATTCTTTAGCGGATCGCACAGGCACTCATTTAATTGTTTTTTAAGCCCTGACCATGATTTATAATGATTCATCTCAGCATCCTCATCGATCATCTTTCAACGGCATAGACAGACAACCTAACCCGTCTGTTTCTTTATCATAACACAAAAAGAAAAGCACGGCAATTCT
>DBWE01000164.1 GCA_002308315.1 Clostridiales bacterium UBA1246
ATCAAGGGAAAGATCGAAGAGCTGGTCAAGAAGATCGGCGGGGACAAAAAGCTTTTAGAGAAGTTCACCAAGGATCCCGTCGGCGCCGTCAGGAGTCTGCTGGGAAGCGTCGACCTGTCCTCGGAACAGCTCGAGTCTCTGGCCGCGGGCGTCAAGGCCAAGCTCAATCTCGATCAGGCCGGGGATATCCTCGGAAAGTTGGGCGGTCTCCTCGGAAAGAAATAAGCCCCTGCTTTCCGAAAATCGCAGTCATGAGTCATGCCCGTCCCTTCCCGCTTTTTCACGCGGAAGGGACGGGCACTGTCGTTCTCTCGGCGCTCCGCCTCAGCCGGATCCGGCCTGCTCCGGCAGCTCGGGAAAAGGCGCATACCGTTCCCGCTCCCCGAATTCCGTCATATACGCCCAATACCGCTTCGGCATGTGTCCCGAGCGGCATCTCGGGTTATACCGTTCCTTTATGGCGGCAGTTTCATAAAAGCTCTGCCACAGGGCGCGGTAATTTTTTTCTTCGGCGGAGGCCGCGTCAAGCCGGAACTCGTCCGTATATCCGATCCTGCTTTTCCCCTCGCCGCACAGGAGGAGCTCTCCCCGTCCTTCATCGTATATCGCCAGCCGTTCGTCCGGAAATCTGTCGCAAAAATACCGGGCAAGCAGCGGCAGCACGTGGTTTACGGGCTTTATAACGGATACGAGTACGCCTCCCATATCCGAAAACCTCACAAATCCCTTTAAGAGCTCCGCTTCGTTATTGAGATTTCTCACGGCTTTTATCATGTGCGCGACGTCCTCGGAGGTCAGCTCGCCGAGCAGGCTTTTTCCCCGCGCGAAGCTCTTTGAAACGAAGTCGAGTATCGCCGTCTCCCGGCGCTCCATGCAGGTAAGAAATACGCGCTTTATAAAAGCCAGCGTCCGGGCGCCCGTGCGCTCGCGTATGCGGCTTATCATTTTCTTGGACAGCCCGTTGTCGGTCTCGATGAATACCGTCGGAAAAAGCGTTTCCTGCAGTTCATCCGGAAGCAGGATCTCTTCCGGCCTTTCCCCGCGGCGCAGGCTTTCCCACACGCAGCACATCAGCCCGTCAAAGCTGCCGTCATAAACGTATATCACAGCTGTCCTGTCAGACATTTTCCGTATTCCTCCGAATCAAATAAGCTTAACTGTTCCGCCTGAGGCAGGCGTTCGCGAATTGCCGCGTTCGCGCTCATCAGCTCCCCGGCGATCACGTCGGGGCGCATATCCAGGCCGGGCAGGGCCTTTCCGCGGCAGGTTATGAAGTACTTGGCTCTTTTCAGAGTTACTCCGAGCTTTTTCAGGCCGTCAAAATCCAGCGACGCGCTTCGTCTTGCGGCAACGATCCTCCTCGCGCTTTTGACCCCTATCCCCGGTACCCTCAGCAGCATTTCATACGGCTCTCTGTTTACCTCCACCGGGAAATGCTCCATATGACCGAGCGCCCAGCTGCATTTCGGATCCATAAGCGTATTGAAGTACGGGTGCGCCTCGTCGAGTATCTCTTCGGCCGAAAAGCCGTAAAATCGCAGCAGCCAGTCGGCCTGATAGAGCCGGTNNGCGGCGGTCTCGTATCCACCGACGGGAGCCCGCGCCCCTCCGCGACCGGTATATACGCCGAAAAGAACACCCTTTTCAGCCCGTATTTTTTATACAGTCCTTCCGCAAGGCCGAGTATCTGCCGATCGCTCTCCGGCGTAGCGCCGACGATCATCTGCGTGCTCTGCCCCGCCCTTGCGAACCGGGGCGCGGCGCGGTATTTCACAAGGGCCTCGCTGTTCTCCCTTATGCCGTCGCTTATCGTCTTCATCGAGCCGAGGATGCCTTCTTTGGTCTTGTCCGGCGCCAGCAGTCTCAGACTCTTCTCGGAGGGCAGCTCTATGTTTACGCTCATCCTGTCGGCGAGCGTGCCGAGCTGCCCGATCAGCAGCGGATCCGTCCCCGGTATGGCCTTTGCGTGTATATATCCTCTGAACCCGTATTCCCCTCTGAGCAGCTTCAGTACGCCTATGATCTGCTCGGTGGTATGGTCCGGGCTGCGCATCACCGCCGAGCTGAGGAAAAGGCCCTCGATGTAGTTTCTCCGGTAAAACTGCATGGTCAGCTCCGCAAGCTCCCTCGGAGCAAAGGCCGCCCTCGGCACGTCGTTGCTGCGNNCGGCGGTTCACGCAGTAGGCGCAGTCATACACGCAGGCGTTGGTCATAAGGACCTTCAGAAGCGAAACGCATCTTCCGTCGGCCGTGAAGCTGTGACAGCAGCCGGCGGCCGAAACGCTGCCCGTATATCCTTTTTTTCCGCTTCTCTGAGCTCCGCTCGATGTGCACGCCACGTCATATTTCGCGGCGTCGGCCAATATTTTCAGCTTTTCTTCCGTATTCAACGTGCTCGCCGCTCCAATCGAACATTTGTTCTATGGGCTGATGATAGCACACTTCTCCCCGGATTGCAACAGGATTTTTCCGGCAAACGCAAAAAGGCAGACGCGCAAAACGCGTCTGCCCGAGGCATATGCTTTTTTTCAGCTGAGCTGCATGCCGAGCTCCTTCAGTCTGAGCTGGAGCCGGTCGGAAATGAGCGCGATGAACTCGCTGTTGGTGGGCTTTCCCTTTGTACCCGAGACGGTGTAGCCGAAATATTTCTGCAGGACCTCTATATCTCCCCTGTCCCACGCCACTTCGATCGCGTGGCGTATGGCGCGTTCCACGCGCGACGACGTAGTGCCGAATTTCTTTGCGACCATGGGATAGAGCGCCTTTGTAACGGCGTTTATCAGGTCCATGTCCTTGACCGTCAGCACGATGGCCTCTCTTATATACTGGTATCCCTTGATATGGGCGGGAATGCCTATCTCGTGGATCACCTCTGTCACCATCGCCTCTACCCGCTGCTCCGGCCTGATCTTTCCCGTATTCTGAAGGCTTACCATACCGCCGCCGGCGCTTGCCCGGCCGACGCTTCTTACGCGGTCAAAAAGCTCTTCGAAATCGCAGGGCTTTGAAATGAAATAATATGCCCCGAGGGCTGCCGCGTCGGCGACGATGCGCTGACTGCAGAAGGCCGAAAGGATTATGACCGCGGGATATCCGCCGCCGTTTCTGCTCAGACTTTTCAGTACTCCGTAACCGTCCGCCTTCGGCAGCACCATGTCCATCAGCAGGACGTCCGGGCGGAGCTCCGCGCACATTCTCAGCGCTTCCTCTCCGTCGCCTGCCGCGCCCAAAAGCTCGATACCCTCCTCGGCGGACGCCGCTTCACAGCAAAGTTTTCTGAAATCCTCGCTCGCATCCGCAATAATAAGCTTTACCGATTTGTCCAACTTTCATTTCCTCCGTTTGATAGATCGTATTGCAGCATTCGGCGGACTATTATTTATATTTCAAGCTCCCGAGCCTCGTTTGCGAATAACAATTTACCATAACTTGTCAATAAATGCAATAGTCATTTGGTAATTTATGTAATTTTTTACGGTGCTTCGCGATAGGCGAAGGGAGTCGAACCTCT
>DBWE01000218.1:0-633 GCA_002308315.1 Clostridiales bacterium UBA1246
CTTTTGTCATGACTGAAAAAATGGCTGCATTTCTGAAAGAAGCGGAAAAGGACGAGGCGCTCGTCAAGGCGCTCGAGGCCGCGGACTCGCCGGAGGCGGTCATCGCGCTGGCGGCGGAGAAGGGCCTGGAGCTGTCCGCGGAGGACCTGACCGCGGACAAGGCCGCCGCAGAGCTCGACGATGAGGAACTGGACGAGGTGGCGGGCGGACGGATGCTCGACGGCAGGACAGGCATAGGCGGAGGAACGGGCTTCGGAAAAATGCTGCTGGGCCGCCTCGGCCTTTCGCCGTCCGCGAGCCCTGCGGTTCACAAAAGCAGCGGCACAACGCTGATCGCGGATGATCTGGTATACCGTGACGACGGAAGCTCGGCAAAGGCGAGCGACACGGTGTTCCGCAGCGGNNNATATTGGGCGGAAAGACCGACAAGTCCGGCATGGTAAGCCTGTAAAGGAAGACGACTATGAACATATTGAAAAAACGGGAAGAAAGCAAGCTTACGGTCGCTCTCGAAGGACGGCTGGATACCGCTACCTCTCCTCAGCTCGAGGGCGAGCTGAGAACGGATATAAACGGCGTTTCCGAACTGATCTTCGATCTCGGCGGGCTGGACTACGTGTCCTCCGCCGGGCT
>DBWE01000218.1:676-1809 GCA_002308315.1 Clostridiales bacterium UBA1246
AACGTGAAGCCGGAGATCATGGAGATATTCGACGTCACGGGCTTTACGGACATACTGAGCATCGAGTGAGCGTCAAGGCGAAAAAGCCGGAGCCTTCGGAACAGGCGGCGCTTCGCCGCAGCGACCGCTTTTTGAGCAGAGAATACCGCAAGGTGCTTTTCCCCATCATGTTTTCCGTGCTCGGGGGAGTGATAAACGCGCTTATCGACAGCGTTTTCGTCTCCCGGCGCATGGGCATGCCGGGGCTGACCGCGGTTAATCTGAGCATGCCCGTGTATCTGCTGCTGTGCATGCTCGGCTCCCTGATCGCGTCCGGAGGCGCGCTGCTTTCGGCAAGAGCGGCGGGCCGCGACGATATCAAAACGGCGGAGCGCGTCTATCACGCTTCACTGACGGCGGGACTGTGCGCGGGAGCGCTGGTAACGCTGCTGGGGCTTGCGCTGCTCGGCCCCGTTTCCGCATTGCTGGCGGGACGGAGCGGCGTCCGGGACGGGGTCGAGGCCTACTGCCGCGTGACCTTCGCGGGCTCCGTGATATACGTGCTGAGCTACATACCGCTGTATTACCTTCAGCTGGAGGGCAAGACGGCCCGGATATCTCATATGATCGCGCTCATGGTGGCAGCGGACGCGGCGCTGGATTATCTCCTGCTCTTCCGCCTCGATATGGGTCTCGGGGGAGCCGCGCTTGCGAGCGCGGCCGCCATGCTGATCTCCTGCGCCTACGGCTTTGCCGCGCTGAACTCCGGCTTTTCCAACTACCGGTTCCGACTGCGCGGAATGAACCTGCGGAGTCTGAAAGAGATGATACGCTACGGCTCGCCCGCGGCGCTGGGGAACCTGTACGACGCGGTAAAGCTCCTGGCGGTGAATACCGTTATCGTCACCGCGGCCGGCGGGAGCGCCGCCGCGATATGGGCGGTGCTGAACACCCTGTCGGAGCTGTCCCTGGTGATAGTATCGGGCGTTCCGAGGTCGGGAAGCGCCATGCTCGGCTTATATCACTCGGCCCGGGAAACCGACGGCGTCCGTACGCTCGTGCGGCTGGAATGCGTCACGGGCGCAGTTTTGTCGGCGCTGTTCACCCTGGCGGCGGTACTGCTGTCAGGCGCGGTCAAGAGCCTGTACCGGCTG
>DBWE01000218.1:1814-17747 GCA_002308315.1 Clostridiales bacterium UBA1246
CGGAGCCGATGAGCCTGCCGCTTTTGTGCCTGGGTATCGGAGTGCTGTTCAATACTCTGTGCTGCATATTCGAGACCTGCTTCAATACCGGCGGGCAGATCGCCCTGTCCAATACCATCGTGGCGCTGCGGCGGCTGATACTGCCCGTGGCGGCGCTCGTGCTTTTGCGTGCTCAGGGCCCGCTGATGTGGNNCTGCCGCTGAGCGGACTGGCGGCGCTGTCGGCGTGCCTGCTGCTGCCGTTCATCGCGTCGAAGCGTTCCGAAAGGACGGACAGACCTCTGTCCCGGCTGCTGCTGCTCGACGATACGCTGAAACGGACCAACGCCGTGCTGGACTTTTCCATCCCGGGAGAGATCGGAGCGGTGTGCGAGGCTGCCGAGCGCATCCATGATTTCTGCGCCCTGCACGATATGGACCCCAAGCTCGTTATGCGTCTGGAGCTGTCCATAGAGGAGCTGCTCAGCGTTATCGTCAAAAAAAATCCCGGTCTGGAGAGCATAGATCTGAGGGCCTTTGCCCTGACCGGCATGACGGGCATACGCGTACGCTGCTCGGGACGAAATTACAATCCCTTTGAGGACGACGATCCCGACGACGATTTTCTCATGGGCGTCCGTATGCTGAAAAAAATGGCGGACGTGACGACGCATACGTTCACGCTGGGGACCAATTCCATAAACATCATTTTCGGGAGAGACGAGCTTGAAGATCAGAACTGACCGCAACGATCCGTTCGACCGGGACTGCGCCGCGATGAACGCAGTCAACGAAGACAATCTGCGCCGTATCCTGGCGGACAACGCGGGAACGGAATACGGCGGCGCCCTCGGCTTTGAGCGCATCGGGGACGAGGCCGAATACCGCGGACGGGTACCGCTCATAGAATATGAGGACGTCAGCGACGGCATCGAACGCATGTTCGAGGGAGAAGAAAACGTGCTGACGGCCTATCCGCCGGCGCAGTTCATCCGCACCAGCGGCACCAGCGGCAGAAGCAAACGCATACCGCTTACCTACGAGGCCCTTCGCCGCTACGGAAACATAAAGGACCGCATCAACCGGGAGACCATGGGGCTTAAAAGCGGCAGCAGGCGCCTGCAGCTGGTGACCTACCGCACGGACCCGGATCTGCCCGCGGAGAAGGAGACTCTGTTTTCCATAGCCAACGAGCGTAATCTCTTCAGAAACGGCTGGCTGGACACGGAGGAATTCGTGGGCGGACGGACCATGTACTTCCGGCCGGGTATGACGAGCTTTTTTTATCCCAAGCTCTGGGCGGCGCTGCTGGAGCCGGACGTGGAGACCGTCGAGTCGCCTTTCCTGTATGACCACCTGCTTTTCTTCCGCTATCTGGAGGAGCACTGGAGGCAGATACTTGAGGATATCCGCATCGGCCGCGTATCTCAGCCGGAGGGGATACCCCGGGAGGTAAGGGACTTCCTTCTTGCGCTGCCGGCGTCTCCCGCGCGGCTGGAAGCCGTTGAGGCCGAGTGCGCCGCCGGCTTCGAGGGCATAGCGGGGCGGCTCTGGCCCCGTCTGCGCGCCGTCTGCGGCATACGCGGCAGCGTCTATTCCGCGGAGGACAGCGCGCTTGAATACTATACTGAGGGCGTGGCGCGTCACTTTTTCTGCTTCGTGTCCTCGGAGTGCTTCATGGGCATTCCCCTGCGGATGAACGAGGCGGTATATACGCTGATGCCCCGCAGCGCGTTTTACGAGTTTCAGCCCTACGGCTCCGGGGATCCCGGCGGGGAAACGCTGCTCCCGCGGGAATTGGAGATCGGAAAGGACTACGAGATCATAGTGACCAACTTTTCCGGCCTTTACCGCTACCGTACCTGCGACGTGGTGCGCGTGGAGGATTTCTACGGCGAGTCGCCCATGGTCTCATTTCGCCTGCGGCGCAATCTCGCGCTCAATCTCTGCGGGGAAAAGTTCGATTCTCTGACCCTGCAGCACGCCGGGAGGCTGCTGTGCGATTGTCTGGGCCTCGCGGAATGCAGCTTTGCCCTCGACACGGACTCCGTGCCGGGACGGTACGTATGCTTTGCCGAAACGGAGTCGGAGCCCGACGCGGAGACGGAAGCGAAAAACGCGGACGTGCCGGAGCGGGTGCTGCGGGAGCTGAACCCGGAATATGACGATCTCCGGCGGCTGAACTGCATCGAGCAGGCGAAGCTCTGTTATGTGGAAAAGGGAGCGCATCGGCGCGTAAAGCAGCTGAGCGGTATCGCGGGGGAGCAGAACAAGCCTCTGCAGATCCTGCGCGATCCGAAAATGCTCGAAGCCATGCGCGGAATGATTATAAGGAGATGAAAGCGCCATGACGGAACGACAGGGAGTACGCAGGATCAGACTGTCCTCAAAGCTTGCCGCGGGCCTTTTGCTGTTCGGGCTGCTGATCCTCGCGTCGGCCGTGATCATCGGTTTTTTCACCTTCCGCAACGATACCCGCAAGCTGTATAACGACCACGCTTACGATATCGCGGAGGAAGCCGAGTCGCTGTTCACCGACGAAGAATTGTACTACTACGCTGACCTGGTGACCCGGAACGCGCGCGGCGAGGTCACGGAGGAGGAACTGGATGCCGCGCGGAACGAGCCGCGGTATCTCGAGCTGCGCCGCCAGCTGGATGAGCTGCGCAGAGCCATGCGCGCCAACGATATTTTCGTCAGCGTCATGGACAGGGAGACCGTGGAGCGGGCGGTAGAGTCCGGAGAAAACCAGGACCACATCGCCGGCATACTCTACATAACCGACAGCTACGTCAAGGAGGATGAGAGCTTCCCGCTGGGCTTCATCGGCGAGTTCAACGCGAGCTTTGCCAGGATCACGATGCAGATAGTGGACAGCGGCAGGCGGGCGGACGATTATTTCATCTCCGAAAGCCAGTTCGGCTACAATACCTCCGCCATACGTCCGGTGGTCCGGGACGGGAAGACGGTGGCGCTGGTGACCGTAGAGATACCCATGTCGATTATCCGGAGCACTCTGAAGCAGTTCGTTCTCCGTTCCATAGGCCTTTCCGCGGTGGTGTTCGCGCTGATATTAACGCTGGTGCTGTTTTTTGCCCGCCGGTCCCTGACGCGCCCGGTGCTGCAGATGGCGCAGGCCGCCAGCACCTTCGTGGCCTCGAGACAGGAGGGCAGAGAGCTTGAGAAATCGCCCATAGCCGAGCTGTCGGTCAAAACCGGCGACGAGCTGGAGGTGCTTTGCGGCTCTCTCAAGGGCATGGAGCAGGATCTTGCGACGCATATCGAGAACCTCAAACGCATAACCGCCGAGAAGGAACGCATAGGCGCGGAGCTGAACGTCGCCACGCAGATCCAGGCGGACATGCTGCCGAGGATATTCCCGGCCTTCCCGGAGCGAAAGGAATTCGACCTTTACGCCTCTATGGATCCGGCGAAGGAGGTCGGCGGCGACTTTTACGATTTCTTCCTGGTGGACGACGATCATCTGTGCCTGGTCATGGCGGACGTATCCGGCAAGGGCGTACCGGCGGCGCTGTTCATGGTGATAGCCAAGACGCTGATAAAAAACCGCGCGCAGCTCGGCGAGAGCCCGGCGGAGATACTGAAGAACGTCAACGAACAGCTGTGCCAGGGCAACGAGGCGGAGCTTTTCGTTACCGTGTGGCTGGCGGTCATCGAGATATCGACCGGACGCGGCCTGGCCGCAAACGCCGGACACGAGCATCCCGTAATATGCCGAGCGGGCGGGAAATTCGAGCTGGTGACCTATCGCCACAGTCCCGCGGTAGCGACGATGGAGGGCATACGCTTCCACGAGCATCCCTTTGAGCTGTATCCCGGCGACCGCCTGTTCGTATACACCGACGGAGTCCCGGAGGCGACGGACGCGGAAGAACGGCTGCTGGGGACGGACAGGATGCTCGAAGCCCTGAACGCGGACGCGGAGGCGGCCCCCGACGTGCTGCTGGGGAACGTGCGGCGCGCCATCGACGGTTTCGTGGGCGAAGCGCCGCAGTTTGACGACATAACCATGCTCGCTCTCGCGTATAACGGCCCGGAAAAAAAAGAGCTGACGCTTGAAGCGTCGGCGGACAATCTGGAACGGGCGCTGGCCTTCGCGGACGCGGAGCTGGAGGCAGCGGGCTGCTCCGCGAAGACCAAAATGCAGATCGACGTGGCGGTCGAGGAAATATTCGTGAACATAGCGAATTACGCCTATGCGCCGGATACGGGCAGCGTCACTGTCCGCGCGGAAACGCTCAGCGACCCGAAGCGCATCAGGATCACCTTCGCCGACGGCGGCGTGCCCTACGATCCCCTCTCCAGGCCGGATCCGGACGTGACGCTTTCCGCCGAGGAGCGGCAGATCGGCGGTCTCGGCATATTCATGGTCAAAAAAAGCATGGACGACGTGAGCTATGAATACCGGGACGGAAAAAACATCCTTACGATAACGAAAAACCTGGAATGATCCGGGAAAAGCCGGGGCCGGCCCTTTACCGCCAGACAGTGCGGTAAAGGGTCGGCCCGTTTGCGTGTGTTTGTGCCGAAACGTCAGATATATACGTCGTTTTCAGACATCCTTCCGACCAGAGCGTAAGCGGAGGCGAATATCGCCGCGATAAGCGCGACGAAATACCATACGCTCGCGGAGGACGAGGCGACGTAGTCGTACGCGCCGTGAAGAAGAGCAGGAAAAACGAGGGCAAGCGCGGTGAACACGGCGGAGGAGCCGCCGCGGGCGCCGCGGGAGCTTTTTTCGGCAAGGGCGTAGAACGCGCCCATGAACACCCCGAAGCAGGCGTGGCCCGGTATGGCGGTAACGGCGCGGATGAGAGCGGTACGGAAACCGTAGGACGTCACGTAACCGACGTTCTCCGCGAGGGCGAAGCCGAGAGAAACGAACACCGCGTAGACCACGCCGTCATACCGGCAGTTGAACTCGGCCGAACGCCGGGTGCGGCGCCGCAGCAGCAGGTATTTTGCTCCTTCCTCCTCAAAGGCCACGACGCCGAAGTACAGTATGACGTCATACAGCCGTCCGCCCCGGGGCAGGAGCCGGTCGAGCGCGGCGCATGACAGGCGTTCGGCGATCATGGCTATGAAGGAAGACAGAACGCCGAGCAGTACAAGCGACAGAAGTATGGAGTGCGACTCCTTTTCCAGCCGGTCCGAGCGGTATACCTTCATCATCAGAAAGACGGCGGGGATGACCGCGGCGGCGATAAGGATGAAATTATACGAGGCCATCGCGGGCAGGAAGAAATAAATCATTTTCAGTCTCCGAAGGCCGCGGCGTTTTTCGACAAAAACCGCCGACGACGAAAAGTGAGATCAGCGCGGTGCGGTCCCTATATGCGAATTGATGACCTTTACGAGCTCGCCTATATCAAAGGGCTTGGCGATATGGCCGTTCATGCCGCAGCGGAGGCTTTCGAGGCGGTCCTCCTCCCGGGAATTGGCGGACAGCGCGAGAATGGGCAGCCGCGCCGGGTACGCGCCGGGCAGGGCGCGTATCGCTTTCGCCGCTTCATATCCGTTCATTACCGGCATCTGTATGTCCATGAGAACAAGATCGTAGTATCCCGGAGGATGGCTCCTGACGGCTTCCACGGCTTCGCTGCCGTCGGGGACGGCCTCCGCGAGAAAACCTTCCTCCTTCAAAAGAGCGAGAACGATCTCGCGGTTTATAAGGATATCCTCCGCCACAAGTATCCGGCGCTTTCCGGGCAGGGGCTTTTCCTCTTCCGGAGTCCCGGAGCCCGGTTCGCCGCCGGCGATCTCGAGCGGGAGCTCCACGGTGAAGACCGAGCCGCCCTCTTCGCCGCTGTCCGCGCGTATGCTGCCGCCCATCAGCTCGAGGAGGCTGCGGACGGTGAACAGACCGAGGCCCATGCCGGTCTTGCCGCTCTGCGTCGAGCTTTCCGCTCGCTCGAAGGGAAGGAAAAGCCTGCTGCGCAGATGCTCGGGTATGCCGGGGCCCGTATCGCTCACGGAGAAAACGCAGTCGACAAAGCCCATGTCCGATACCCCGCCGCAGGAAGCGCGGAGCGTCACCGTGCCGCCCGGCGGAGTGAACTTGACGGCGTTGGACAAAAGATTGCCTATTATGCGGCGAAAAGCCGCCGGATCGACGAGCACTCTGCGGTCGGGCAGCTCGAAATGCTCGACGATATTCAGATTTTTCTCCTCTGCCGGGATGCGGAACAGATCGAGCGCCATCGAAAGCTGCTCCGACAGATCGCACTCTTCGTTTTGGAGAATGTCGCCTCCGTCATGGATGCGATTGAGCTCCAGCATTTCTCCGATCATGCCGTCAAGCTGCCGGGCAGCCGACACGGTTTTGTCAAGATAGTCCGCAAGCAGCTCGGGAGAGCCGATATGCCGGCGGGCAAGCTCGGAAAAGCCCGTGACCGCGTTGAGGGGAGTGCGTATGTCGTGGGAAACGCTGAAAAGGAATTCCGAGCGCAGCTCGTTGAGCCTGTGCTCGTGCTCCATTTCCCGTTCGGCGTGCCGCAGCTGCTCATGCTCAAGCATCCTGTCGGTCTCGTCGGTGATAAACACGACGTAAACCTCGCCGAAGTCGGGAAGGGTGACAAGGCGGCCGAAATCGCTGACCGTGCGCACGGCGCCGTCACGGCGCGATATCCGGTAACTGACGAAATCGAGCTTCTCATCGGAGGAGCCCGCGATCTGACGGTCTATGGAGTCCTGTATGGTCTGATAATCGTCGGGATGAACGAGGCCGCGGAAGGTATTTCCGGTAAGGGCGCGGAATTCATCGGCGTCGGCGCAGCCGAAGATCCGGAGAGTGCCGGTGTTGAAGTAGAGCATTTCCTGGCTGTCGTCGGCCCTGTAAACGAACAGCCCGCCGGGCATGAGGTCTCCCAGCAGGGAAAAAGCCTGCAGGGAATACTCTTCATTGAACGTCCCGCTCATACCGCGTCACCGCCGCCGGTAAGCTTTGCCAGGGTGCGGTAAAGATTATCCGCTTCCACGGGCTTGGACAAATGAGCGTTCATGCCGGCCTGGAGGGAACGGCGCACGTCCTCGTCAAAGGCGTTCGCGGTCATTGCGATGATGGGAACGGTCTGCGCGTCGGCCCTGTCCAGAGCGCGGATGGCGCGGGTGGCGCCGAGACCGTCGAGCACGGGCATGCGCACGTCCATGAGCACCGCGTCGAAATACCCCTCCGGACTTTTTGAGAAAACGTCCACGGCGATCTGTCCGTTTTCCGCCCGCTCGGCCGTCATGCCCTCGATATCCAGCAGGGCTTCGAGTATGTCGGCGTTGATATCCACGTCCTCCGCAATGAGGATATTCCGCCCGGAAAGGGAAGCGAAAGCTCTTTCCTCGTCCTCGTCGGGAGTGTCCATATGCGCGGGGGAGACGTTGTTCTTCCGGGAAAAGATGTTGCGAAGCTCATGAAGCAGACTGTCCGTGAACAGGGGCTTGGACATTATGCCGGCAACGCCGATCTCCTCCGCCTCCCTGCGTATGTCGTCCCAGTTGTAGCCGGTGAGGACTATCACGTCGGTACGGCCGCCGTCGAAGCTGCGCAGCCGCCTGATGAGCTCGAGCCCGTTCATGTCGGACATCTTATAGTCGGTAAGGAGCAGCTCGTAGGGCTGGCCCATTTCGAACATGGCGCGCAGACGGCCGAGAGCCTCGCCGCCGCTGTGGGAGACCGCGGCGTTTATGCCGAGAGCGTTCAGCACAAGGCGCGCGTGCTCGCAGGCAACGTCGTCGTCGTCGACGACGAGGGTGCGCAGATCGGCGGGCAGATCGGCAGGCTGTTCGCTGACGGAGCTGCGGCCGGAGGCGCCCAGAGTGACCGTTACGGTAAAGGTGCTGCCGACGCCCTTCTCGCTTTCCACGGAAATGTCGCCGTTCATCATGCCCACGAGGTTTTTGGTGATCGCCATGCCGAGACCGCTTCCGCCGTAGGAATTGGTGGCCGTTTCGTCCTCCTGGGAGAAGGCCTCGAAGATGCTGGGTATATACTCCTTGTCCATGCCTATGCCGGTGTCACTCATGGCAAAGCGGAGAGTGCGGTAGCCCTCGAAGGAGGCCGTCTGCTCCACCGAAAGGCTCACGCTCCCGCCGGGATCGGTGAACTTGACGGAATTGCCCAGAATGTTGATAAGCACCTGCTTGAGCTTCATGTCGTCGCCGGTGTAATAATCCTCGACGTTCCCGATGATATGGCATTCGTAGTTGAGCCCCTTGTCGGCGCACTGGCCGTTGATCATCACGTTGACCTGGTCCATGAAGGCGCGGAAGGAAAACTCCTCGTTTTTGAGCACCATACGCCCGGATTCGATGCGGCTCATATCGAGGATATCGTTGATCAGTCCGAGAAGATGTCTGGCGCTGGCGCCGATCTTTTCCAGGTTTTCGCGGATGTGCGGCGTCAGGTCGGGATCGCGCAGGGCGATATTGTCCAGACCTATTATGGCGTTCATGGGCGTGCGTATTTCATGGCTCATATTGGAAAGAAAGCTCGTTTTGGCGCGGCTGCTTTCCTCGGCGATGACCTTTTCCCGTTCTATCTGCCGTTCGCGCCGCTGGATGAGCATATTGATGTGCAGCAGGAAGCTGAGCGCGATCACGACGAGCAGCATCTGGAAAATGCTGTTTTCCATAAGCGTGGTGTTTATCACGGAAAAGCGGTTCCCGATGAAGCTCTCGGCTCTCGCGATCTCGTCATCGACGTTTCCGGAGGCCGAGCCTGCAAGAAACTCCGCGCACTCCTCCTGCATCTGCCGTGCCGAGAGGGAGGTGACCGTCCTGGCGGACTGCAGCACCCATATAAGCGAGGTGAAGAAGATCAGAAGGAGCAGTACTATCCATACGACCACGGAGCGTCCGAAGCGGCGCTTGGTGTCCTTGCGCAGCAGCCTGTGGAAATAGGCGAAGCCGAGTATGCTCCACGCGGCGAAAATCAGATAGGACTCCGTGGGCATGGCGTTTATCGAGAGTATGCTCGGGATAAGGAAGCACATCGCGAGCACGAGCGATATCAGCAGTCCCGCGCCGCCGATAACGCGGAAGGTACGGTTGCCCGCCTTGCGGGCCGCGGACAGGGCGCAGGCCGAGGTGTAGGCGTAGGCGATGATGGCGCCGATGGTGGTAACGTCGACTATCCAGCTTATCGCGGTGCGCCCGAAGAAGGGCATGACCGCGGATATGGCCAGAATGATCCATAAGGCGTTGGAAGGAGCGCCGTTTTTATTCTGCCTTGCAAAGACCTCCGGCAGCAGACCGTCCTCGGCCATGGCATAGATCAGGCGGCCGGAGGCGACGGTGTTGCCGATAAGACCGGTCACGATGGCGCACAGAGCGGCGACGCCGAGAAGGGCGACGCCGAAGCTGCCCATGGCCGTCTGCGCCGAGAAAAACGTGGGCAGCCCCCTGAGACCGGACAGATTGTCCAGGTCGGCGAAATAGCCGATCCAGCTGCCGTAGCCCTCCGGAAGCGCGCCGACGGACAAAAGAGCCAGCATGATGTAGGCGGCGGCTCCGGTAATGAGCGAGACGACGAGAACACGCAGGGTCTTTCTCTGAGAGAAACGGAATTCCGGGGTGGAATGGGATATGTTTTCAAAGCCGACGTATGCCCAGGGAGCGAGGGCGACTATGTTGAATATTGACGAAAAGACGCCGTGATCCGGCGAGAAGGCGGGCTCAGCGGCGGACAGAGAGCCGCTGCGGGAAAAAACCGCGGCAAAGCAGACGGCTATGCCGATGATGAGGATAAGCGCGCCGACGATCTGCGCCGCGCCGGCAAGCCTGACTCTGCGGCACAGAAGGCTGCATATCACGAGAGAGAAGACCGACAGCAGCACCTCGCCGAAATAGACCCGGTATCCCGCTATGCTGTACATCGCGCCCACCTGAAAGGCGGAGCCGAAGATATTTCTCGCAATAATGGGAAGCGCGGTGGCGTTTGCCCAGATTATGGCTACGTAGGTCAGAATGAGGAACCACGCGCTGAGAAAGCCGTGATCATAGCCGAAAATGCGCCGGCAATAGCTGAAGGCGCCGCCGCAGCCGGCGTCCGAGCAGATCATGTAATGATAGTTGGCGCCTATCAGCAGCATGACGGCCGCGCCGATCGCCAGCCCGATGAGCGAGCCGAGAGGGCCGGCGATGGGAAGAAAGGTAGTCCCGGGCATAACAAACGCGCCCCAGCCTACGCTGCTGCCGAAGGCGAGGGCCCATGCGCCGAGCGGAGTGACGTATTTCGTGAATTCCTTTTTGTTCATTTGACTTTTCTCTTTTCTCCCGGTGAAGATCAAAGGCCGGCCTCGTAGCCGCGTATGGCGTCCAGCGTGCGCTGAAACAGCTCCGTCAGCTCGGCGAGCCCGGCGCCGGCCTCGCCGTCGGACAAGCGCCTCGGGGAGCCGGGACGGAATTCCTCAGCCAGCCCGGAGGCCTTCTCCGACAGACGCACGAGACCGAGATTTGCGCACACGCCCTTTATGGCGTGGGTGCTTTCGAATATTGCCGCGGCGTCCATATCCGAGGCCGCCCGGGAAAGCGCGTCGAGCAGTCCGCTGTCCGCCAGCTTCAGGATCTGCCGTCCTATCAGTTTTTCGGATCTCATGATGCGAAGCGCCTGATCGTAGCTTCCGTCGATGCTTCGGTAAAGTTCCTGCAGAGTCATTGTGCCGACCTCTTTTCGTTTTCGATCGTTTTTTCGGGATCCCGCGCCGGAATATACCTGCGCAGCGTGTCGATGAGCAGCTCCGGGTCGACCGGCTTGGGAAGATGCGCGTTCATGCCGGCTTCGGCGGTATTTCGGATATCTTCCGCGAGAGTGTTTGCCGTGAGCGCGATGATGGGAACGTCCGCGGCGTCCGGCCTGTCGAGCCGCCTTATCTCGCGGGCGGCGGTGAGCCCGTCCATCACGGGCATGCGCAGATCCATCAGCACCGCGGAGTAGCTCCCCGGCGCGCTCGAGGCGAACATGTCTGCGGCGATCTGCCCGTTTTCGGCATGGTCGGCCTGCGCGCCCTCCGATTCGAGAAGACCGATGATGATATCGGCGTTTATTTCCACGTCCTCCGCCACGAGGACGCGGACGCCGGACAGAGCGGAGCCGTCCGGGTCGGACGGGGCCGGGCCGGCGGAGCAGGCGACGGCGGCGGGAGGATCCGACGGTCTCAGCAGAACGGTTACGGCGAAGGTGCTGCCCCTGCCCTTTTCGCTCTGCACGGAGATATCGCCCTCCATCTGCCGGGCGAGCTTCCTCGCCAGCGCAAGGCCGATCCCGCTGCCTCCGAAGCGGTCGGTGGAGCTGGGGTCCTCGCGGGACAGGACGTCGAAAATACGGGGAAGGAACTGCGAGTCTATGCCCACGCCCGTGTCGCTTACGACGAAGCGCAGGATATCCTTTTCCCCGTCGCTGCCGGTACGCCCGGCGGTGAAGGATACCCGCCCGCCGGAGTCGGTAAACTTCACGGCGTTGTCCAGCAGAAGCAGCAGAAGGCGCATGAGCCGGGTCTCGTCCCCCAGATAGTACGCTTCGAGCGGGCCGGTGATCCCGTGCTCGTAGGAGAGGGATTTCTGCTCGCAGCGTATGGATATCATATCGTTTATGTGTTCCATCAGCTTCGGAAGAGAGAAAACGGAGCTTTTCAGAGCCGCGTTTTCCGCGCCGATGTCGTTTATGTCGAGCACGTTGTCGATGAGCTCCAGAAGATGACGCGCGCTTGCCTGAGATTTCATGATGCTGTCCCGGGCGGCGGGCGACAGCGACGGATCCTTCAGAGCCATGGCGTTGAGCCCGAGCACGGCGTTCATTGGGGTGCGCATCTCATGGCTCACGCCGGAGAGAAGAGAAAATTTCAGGCGGCTGTTTTCCTCGGCGGCCGCGAGGCTTGCCTTGAGCTGTTCGGTGGCCTGTATCTTTCTGGTGATGCGCTGAAGCACCCAGAAGATAAGGAAAACAAAAATGCTTCCCCCGAACAGTATGCCGGAAATGATGACGTCGGGCTTTCCGAAAAAGCCCACGGCAAGGTAGCCGAACAGAAACATGACCAGCAGTATTATGGGGACCTGCAGGACTCTCAGCTCCCTGCCCCAGTCGGCCCTGCCGCGTATGGTGCGGGCATAGCGGACGTAGCTGAAGATGTTATAGACCATCAAAGCGCTGCCCAGCGCGATCATGCCGTATATGATGACGGAAAGGATCATGGAGGGGGTTCCTCAATTCGTTTTGATTTTCTGCGAGGAGCTCCGCGCAGCCGCAGTCCCGCACAGTGGATTTTAACATATATATAATATGAATGCAATACGGCGCATACCGCCTCTCAGGGGCGCGCCGGACGGGAGCGGAGAACGGCCCCGCCTCCGCGCGAAAAAAAGATGATTATTTTTTTCAAACCGGGTATTGACAAACGCACGGGGCTGCACTATAATATTCCCAAATTAAGAGGAGCAAAGGGCAAAGCCGGAGCGATCCGGTGACGCAAAGCTACAGGGACTCGCGAGAGTCAGCCAGCTGCCGGAGTGCGGAGCGTTTCCGCACGGCCGGCTTCTTTTTATATATATCGTTATTGAGCAAAGCCGGAGCGATCCGGTGACGCAAAGCTATAGGGGCTCGTGAGAGCCAGCCAGTTGCCGGGTCGTCTCCGAAGAAGACGGCGCGGCATATTTTATCGGCAAATGCGGGAAGGAGAATTCGGATGAAGCTGAAACGGTTCACGAACAATCGAGACATCCGTGAAAAGACGGAGAGCCGGGAGAAAGCGGCCGCAGTCAAAAAAACGGCCGGAAGGCAGCTCATCATTTCGTCGTGCCTGACTTTCCTCTGCGTGCTCGTCCTGGCGGCGGCCACGATGGCCTGGTTCGCCAACAACCGCACGGTAGACTCCAGCGGGATGCAGATGCAGGTGGAGACGAGTCCGAACCTGGTCATAGCGCAGAGCGCTTCCGGTGAGGGAGGAATAGATACCAAGACCGCGACGGACCTCAGCTTTTCCACCACGTTCGATACCCCCGCACAGACGCTGATACCCTCCACCCACGACTGGGGCACCTTCAACAGCAACTCCGAGACGCCTGTCGCTTCGACGACGGGCCTGAAATACAACTGCAATCCTTCCGTTATCCACCCGACTACGGGTGAAGAAAGAACGGGAAGAACGATATATTACAACAAGTCGGAAAACGACAGCGGAAACGGCAAGTACTACTTTACGGATTATACCGTATACATAGCATCCACCGATAAGCCTCTGCCGATCAACGGCCTGACCGCGACGCTGAGCTCGGACGATGCCAATACGAGCACTTATGATTACCACAACGCGGCTTCCGTGGATTTCTATCTCGGCAGCGTGAGCTCGTCGAACTACAAGGGCACGCTCAACCTCGCCGGGAAAAACTATTCGACCGGGGCGCCCCTTACACAGGTGAGCATCATCTCAGGATCGTATACCGTGCCGCTCAACACGGCGGACAGCATAAAAGTGATCATGAGATTTTATTTCGACGGGGCGCTGGAAGAAAGAAGCGGGCAGGCTTATGTACATTCGGACGGACTGACGACGGCGGCCTTTTCAATGAAGGTGACCTTTACCGCGGGAGAGTGAGACAGGGAGCGGGATGACCCGTATTCGTGATCAAAAAAAGAAAGGGGGCGCGGGAATTGCATATAAAAGTGCGGCCGGGACGAGGCGCGCTTACGGCGGTTCTCTGCGCCCTGCTTTTGGTTTCGCTGAGCTTCGCGTGGCTGGCGCTGAACAGGGCGGCGGACGCCGAGGGCATACAGATGCAGATGGACGCGCAGAGCATGTCCATAACGAACTACGACGTGTACAAATACAACAGCGAGACCAACGAGGTGGACAATATCACCAGCGACGATACCATCTACGAGCTGGAGCCCTACGACTCGATATTCACCGAAAGAAACGTGAATACCCCGCTGCTGCTCAGAGTGAAGCTCGCGGGCTTCCCGACGGAGAGCGCGGCGATAAACTTCACGGTCAGCTGTATCGACGGGCATACGAACATGAGCGACGACTATACCTCGAACATCGTTTACGTTAAGTACGCGACCGAGAGCACGATAAACGCCTACGCCGCGGCGCAGGGAGAGAACGCTCTGACGGAGAGCTCCTCCAACGACGAGCTTTACTATACCGCGACGGAGTATTTCAGGACGGTGAACGAGAAAAGACAGTTCGCCTCCGCCGAGCTCAGCGGGTACGATTATGAGTACACCGGAGAAAAGGAACTGAGCCTGGACTGCTCGCTGGCGCTTTCGGCGGCGGAAAAAAGCGGACAGAGCGCGGTGGTCTACTTGATCATCGACTACGCGCCGGACCTTATAGAGGCGCAGCACATAACCCACTTCAGCGATATCCAGCTGCAGCTGGGAAGCGCCGTAAGGTTCGCGAACGATATCAAGCTCATCTCATTCTCTTACAGCCTGAGCTGACGGAGAGAATTCGGGAAGA
Source organism: Clostridiales bacterium UBA1246 (assembly GCA_002308315.1). Classification (GTDB taxonomy): domain Bacteria; phylum Bacillota; class Clostridia; order Oscillospirales; family Oscillospiraceae; genus UBA1246. The sequence goes on from DBWE01000218.1 coordinate 16,264, forward strand.
AAAGGAAAGGAGGGAGCGGCATGACGAAAAGCAGGAAAATGATAAGTACCGCGCTGAGCGCGGTGCTGCTTTGCGCTCTGGCGCTCTCTTTCGTCACCTCGTACGCGTGGCTTTCCGGCGGCAACCAGATAGAGCCGATGATCGACTCCAGCGTCATAACCCAGTATTTCGAAAGCGGCAGAGGGACCGAGGACGATCCCTTCATCATACACACGCCCCGGCATATGTACAACTTCGCCTGGCTGCAGTATATGGGACAGTTCAACGAGGAGGATCCCGATAATCCCGGCACGATCAGGCAGTATTATTTCGAGCTGTGCGACGGCGACAATGAATATGCGCACAATCACAATGACAGCGGCATAGAGGGCGGCGCGCTCGATATGACCGGCTGGACCCTGCCGCCGGTGGGCACGCCGAAATATCCCTTCGTCGGGCATTTTGAGGGCAACGGCCTCACGATAGTCAAGCTGACGGTATCCGGCAATTACGGGGACCTGACCAACGTGGCCGACGAGGAAGCCGGCTTCGTGCAGCATTCCTTCGCGAACGGCAACAACGGCTGCGATATCGTCGGCCTTTTCGGCGTGGTGGGCTATATGGGCCTGGATACCGACTCGGATAACGACGGGCAGCCGGATACGGCCTGCAGCGTGACGGTGAACGAGAACAGCTATACCTATTCCTCCGCAATAAACTCGATATCGAACGTATACATAGAGGATATCACCGTGACCACAAGCACGGGCAGCGTTCTTGCCGGCCTCGCCGCCGGCTACGTGAACGGGACGCTGTCCGGCGTAGCCGTGGTCAGCGGCACGGTAACGACGTCGGACTCCGCCGCGGCCCTGAGCGGCGGCCCGACCTCCGACATTTCCGACTATACCATCGTCGGCTACTGCGAGGACGAATATAAAAGTACGCAGACCGTCGTGACCGTGGAGAGCGACGAGCCGAAGGTGGAGATAGCCAGACGCAGCGCCCAGGAGGAGGGCAACGCCTGGGGCGGCTCGATAGACATGAAGAGCATGCACAATCGAATGAAGACGATATACCAGGCTGCAAACAGTCAGCAGAATACGACAAGGACTTACAATACCTCCGAGATATACGATATTGATGAAACCAACGGCGGAGTGAAGACCCTTCGCAGCAGCACAACGGCAACGGCGAGCAGAACGATAAACGGACATAATTATTATTACTACACTTCAGATTGGGGATCATACAATTTCGACTCCGAAACGACTAGCAATCGTTATTATTGCCTCTTCGGAGAGAACAAGTATCAGACGAAGACCGTAACTACCTATACCCATATGGGGGATATACCTGCGATATATATAAGCTCGGACGGCAATTATCTCAGCTGTGAAGAGGCTGGGCTGACAAATGAGACGACCCAGGCTTCAGCATCTAAGTGGGCATATGATGAAGACGATCACCTGTTTACTATAGTTGACGGTATAAAATATTATCTCAAT
>DBWE01000198.1 GCA_002308315.1 Clostridiales bacterium UBA1246
GGGAGTCGAACCCCTGTCCGAAAGCGTATCCTCGGAGGCTTCTCCGTGCGCAGACGGTTATTGCGGCCTCAGGCCGTTTTCCTTCGCGGAGGGCAAGCCGTCACGCCCTCCGGTCGGGTAGCTTCATTATGCATGGTGCGCTCAAAGCTTTGCGCACTCACGGACGCCACATAAGTCACGCCCGACACCCGCGGCGTGGCCTCCGCGGGGCGGACGGGCAGCCTTAAGCGGCTACCGGTGCAGTGTAATCGTTGTTATTTGATTTATAATCGCCCGTTTTAAGGATGCCGGGCGCATCCGCACGCTTCCTCCGTCTCAGCGCCCCCGTCGAAACCTGTACGCCCCCGTGCAGGCCGCGCGGGCGGCCGTATATCATCTCAGCTTTTCGGGAGCCGGATAATCCACGCCGAAGGTCTCCACTCTGACCTTTTTCATTATCTGCTTTTTCAGCGGCTTGTCGTTGTAGATGTTCGTTTCCATGTCGGCGATGCGGTCCACCGCTTCCATTCCCTTCGTCACTCTGCCGAAGGCGGCGTACTGCCCGTCGAGATGCTCGGCGTCGTCATGCATGATGAAAAACTGGCTGCCGGCGGAGTCGGGCGAGGAGGCCCGCGCCATGGAAAGCACGCCTCTGGTATGGCACAGATCGTTTTTCACGCCGTTGCCCTCGAATTCTCCCTTGATGTGCCAGCCCGGGCCGCCGGTGCCGGTGCCGAGAGGGCAGCCGCCCTGGATCATGAAGCCGGGTATCACTCTGTGGAAGGTCAGGCCGTCGTAAAAGCCGTCGTTGGCGAGCTCTATGAAGTTGTATACGGACTGGGGAGCGACGTCGGGGTACAGCTCGGCGGTGATGATATCGCCGTTTTCCATTTCGATCGTTGCTATCGGATTGCTCATCGGTTGTTTTTCTCCTTCATTGCTTTGTCTATTTCCCGCTTTGCGCTGCGCTCCGCCGCGGCGTCGCGCTTGTCGTGCAGCTTTTTGCCCTTGCATATCCCGAGCTCCAGCTTCACTCTCGGTCCGCTGAAATACACGGACAGCGGTATTATCGCGCAGCCGTCCTGCGAGGCCTTCGCGGCCATGCGGTTTATCTCCCTGCGGTGCATCAGCAGGCGCCGGGGCCTGACGGGATCCACGTTGAATATGTTGCCCTGCGCGTAACGGCTTATATGCATGCCTCTTACTATCAGCTCGCCGTTCGTGACCGTGCAGAAGGAATCCTTGAGGCTCACGTTGCCCTGACGGACGGACTTTACCTCCGTGCCCACCAGCTCTATGCCGGCCTCGCAGCGCTCCTCGACGAAATAATCGTGGAAAGCCTTGCGGTTTGCGGCTATTTGTCTGTTTTCGTTTTTTGCTGCCATGCGCTTTTCGGAGCCTCCGCGGTCGTCAGTGTCTTCCGTCCGGATATACTAAGGCAATTATAGCACGAATGTCAATAGAAAAAACGCGGACTGTTGTAAATCCCGCGAGGATTTACTATAATGTTCCGGTACACATCATCGGTATACGGAGCATTTCATGATATGAGAAGAAGGACAAAGACCGTTTCCCTGCTGCTCGCCGCCCTGCTCGCGGCAATGCAGTGCGCCTGCGCCGCGCAGCCCGGCGTTTCCGCGTCCGCGTCCGCGCGCGAGCAGCTCGTGGCCCACGCGGGCGGAGCGGTATGGGGCTATCGCTACACCAATTCCCTCGAGGCCTTCGACTGCGCCTATGACAACGGCTTCAAATACATTGAGACCGATCTCAGCCTCTCCTCCGACGGAGAGGTCGTGCTCATACACGACTGGGACAGCATGGCCCGGCGCATGCTTTTCTCCCCCGGCATACGCAGCCGTGAAGAATTCACCTCCGAAGAAAGCTTTGCCGGGCTCACTCTCATGGACGCCGGCATGCTCGCCGACTGGCTGCGCCGCCACGGGGACTGCCGCGTCATAACCGACTGCAAGGACGACAACGCCGAGGTGATCGGACTGCTTTTCGAGGCGTATCCGGAGCTGCGCGGGCGCTTCATAATACAGATATACTCCTTCGATGAATACGACGCCGTGAAGGCTCTCGGCGCCGAGGACATAATACTCACCCTTTACCGTATGCCCGAGGCCGACGCCGACGCGCTGATCAGCTTCGGCGCCGAGCATCCTCTCTGGGCGCTTACGATAAACGTATCGCGGCTCAGCGAGGAGCTGCTCGCCTCTCTGACCGGGGCGGGGATAAGGGTATACGCGCATACGGTAAACGATCTCGGAGAGTTTGAAAAATGGCGCGAGCTCGGGCTGAGCGGTATTTATACCGATTATTTCTGTCCGGCCCGCTGGCCGTACTGAGGAGGGCGAACGTGAAAAAAGTATTGCCGCCGCTCCGCTTTGCCGCCGCGCTGATATTGACGCCCTTCGTGCTGCTTTACTGCTCCGAGGCAATCATGCGGCAGGATATGCTGGCTCCCTTTGCGTGGATCGCCGGGCATTTCGGCGCGGCAGCGTTTACCTGGCTGCTTATCACCATGGCCGCCATGGTGCTGCTGGCGCTTTTCAGACGGCTTTTCGTTGCCTACCTGCCTCCCGCTATATTCACGCTGCTTCTGACGCTGGTAAGCTATTATAAAAACGCGATAAACGGCTTTCCCCTGCAGCTGAGCGATTTTTCCCTTGCCGGGGAATTTACCGCCGTCGCGGACTACGCCCTGCCGCAGATACGCATATCCTTCGTTACCGCCGCGGCTCTGCTCATCACGGCCGCCGCGCTCGTCCTGCTCTTCATCGCCGACCGGCGGGGCAGGCCCGGCGGCAGGCTCGCCGCCGTTTCCGGCGCGGTCTGCGCGGTCCTTCTTGCCGCCGCCGCCATCCCCGGGGCCTTTCAGACCCTTGCGGCGGGCCTGTCCGACGGCTGCGCCGATCAGCGCGACCGCAACGAAAAAATGGGGCTCGTCCTCGGCATGTATTCCGCCCTTTCCCTGCGCTCCGCCGACGACGGCTTCGGAGCTTCCGATCCGGTCGCCGGGCTGCCGCTCATGCTCGAGGAGCTTGCCGCCCCGGTCCCGCCGCCCTCCGAACGGCCCGAGGCCGCCGAGGACGCTCCCTGCGTGATATTCATAGTTTCCGAGAGCTTTTTCGATATCTCCCGCCTGCCGAACGTAAGCTTTTCCCGCGATCCCATACCGGTATTCCATTCCCTGCAGGCCGGGTGCGCGCACGGACGCTTCGTCTCCAACACCTACGGCGGAGGCACGGGCTACGTGGAAATGGAGATCATGACGGGGGTGAACGGAGCCCTGCTGCGCGAGGGCGACACTCTCTCCTCCCTCCCCGACGACTGCTACGACGCCATGCCGTCCATAGTAAAGCTGTTCGACCTGGCGGGATACTCCTCGACGGCGGTCCATTCCCACAACGACAAGCTGTACAACCGCAGAACGATATACCCCCGCATAGGCTACGACCGTGTGCTCTTCTCCGACGACTTCCCGGAAAACGCCGAAAGACGCGGCCCGTATATCTCCGACGCGGCGTTCGCGGACGAGATAATATCCCTTTACGAAGCCGGCGGTCCCGGTCCCCGCTTCATATACGGCATGAGCATGGAAAACCACCAGCCCTACAACGCCGAAAAATACGGCTTTGCCTCCGGTATCGGCATAAGCTCTCCCCTGCTGGACGCCGACGACGAGGCCGTGCTCGACGCCCTGCTCGTGGGGCTGGCGGACGCGGACGCTTCTCTCGGGAAGCTGATCGGGCATTTCTCCGGATGCAAAGAGCGGGTCATGCTGGTATTCGTCGGCGATCATCTGCCCACGCTCACCCTGCCCTCGGGCGACTCGGTGTATTCCCGCCTGGGTCTCTGCACCGGCGCGGACAGCTCTCTGTGGGAGGGCGGCGAGCTTGAGGAAATGCTGTCGACGGATTACGTGATATGGACAAATTATCCCTCCGGCGAAGCGGAGGAGCGCCGGGAGAGCTGCACCTTCCTCGGTCTGGAGACGCTCCGGCGGGCGGGGGTGCCTCTCAACGGCTATTTCGAATGGCTCGATTCCTTCGTGCGTCCGGACATGCTCATGTACCGCTCCCGTCTTTTCGCGGACGGGAACGGGGATACGTGGCACGACGTGCCCGAGGAACACAGGTCCATGCTGGAGGCCTACCGCCGCGTCGTCCGCGCCGCGGTCTACGGCGAAGAAGCCTTTCCTTCCGGCGAAGAGCAAAAAACACTTGATTTAATTGATTGATGTGCTATTATGATAATCAATCATACTTGGAGGTCAAAACCATGAAAAAAACGATCATTATCATACTTGCTCTCGTTATGCTTCTCGGCTGCCTCGGCGCATGCGCCAAGACCGAGACGCCCGTTGCCGACGGAGGCGCGGATAAGCCCGAAGACGCGGCGAGGAAATTCACCGTCGGCTTCGACGCCGAGTTCCCGCCCTTCGGCTTCATCGCCGCCGACGGAAGCTACGACGGCTTCGACCTTGCCGTTGCCGAAGAGGTCTGCAAACGCAGCGGCTGGGAGTTCGTAGCACAGCCCATAGCCTGGGACGCCAAGGACGCCGAGCTCTCCGGCGGCAATATCGACTGCATCTGGAACGGCTTCACCTATGAAGGCCGCGAGGACGATTACTCCTGGACTCCCGCTTATTACGACAGCAGCATAGTGATGGTGGTGCGCGCCGACAGCGGCATTACTGCTCTTGCCGATCTGGAAGGCAAAAACGTCATCACCCAGGCCGACTCCTCCGCGCTCGCCGCGCTGAACGACGATCCCATTCTGACCGATTCCTTTGCTCAGCTGCTCGAGTGCGCCGATTACAACTCCGCGTTCATGGAGCTTGAAATGGGCACCGCCGACGCGGTGGCCGCCGACATAGGCGTCGCCGAATACAACATGGTCGGCAAGGAGGACAAGTTCATCGTTATGGAAGAGCCCATCTCCGTGGAGACCTACGCCATCGGCTTTTTGAAGGGCAACGACGCTCTCGCCGAAGAGGTCTGGAAGGTCGTCAAGGAGATAGCCGACGACGGCACCATGGCCGAAATTGCCGACAAGTACGTCGAGTACGGCCTTGTGAAAGAGAATATCTGCATCATCGGCTGATACGCATCGCTGCGTGGGGGCGGCAAAAGCCGCCCCCATAATTGTCGGCGGGGTCCCCCGGACTTTGCCGGCGAAAAAATAAAAACGGAGATAACGCCATGTCCCTACAGACCATGATATCCACCCTTTCCTCGGGCATGCTGAAATCCATACTGATATACGTCTGCACCCTTGTCGGCGCGCTCCCCCTGGGCCTGCTGGTGGCCTTCGGCCGCATGTCGCGAATAAAGCCGGTGCAGCTGTTCATCAAGTTCTACATATCCGTCATGCGCGGCACGCCTCTCATGCTGCAGCTCATGGTGGTGTTTTTCGGCCCGTTTTTCCTTTTCCGCATCAGGACCGGCAGCAGCTATCGCTTTGCCGCGGTGATAATAGGCTTCGTGCTGAATTACGCTGCCTATTTTGCCGAGATATACCGCGGCGGCATCGAGAGCATAAGCCGAGGACAGTACGAGGCGGCGCAGGTGCTGGGCTACTCCCGGGCGCACACCTTCGTCTATATCGTCCTTCCTCAGGTAGTCAAGCGCATACTGCCCGCGATCACCAATGAAATGATCACGCTGGTCAAGGACACCTCCCTTGCCTTCGCCATTTCCTACGCGGAAATGTTCACTCTCGCTAAACAGATAGCCTCCTCGCACTCTACGCTGATGCCCTTCGTCGTGGCGGGCATATTCTATTATATCTTCAACTTCATCGTCGCCTTCGCGATGGAACGCTGTGAAAAAAGACTGTCTTATTACAGATAAGGATACTTGAAAAATGCATCTGCTTGAAATGAAAAACATAAGGAAGTCCTTTGACGGCGTCGAGGTGCTGAAGGATATATCTCTCTCGGTGGACGAGGGCGAGGTCATCGCGATAATCGGCCCCTCGGGCTCCGGCAAGTCCACTCTGCTTCGCTGCGCCGTCTTTCTCGAGACCGTCGACGGCGGCAGCATAAGCTATCTCGGGGTCGAGGCCGCCGGGGAACATGACGGCGCCGTCAGATACGCCTCCGCCGAAACGCTCCAGCGCGTCAGAGGATACTTCGGGCTGGTATTTCAGAATTTCAATCTTTTCCCGCACTACTCGGT
>DBWE01000043.1:0-12422 GCA_002308315.1 Clostridiales bacterium UBA1246
CCGCGCACGGCGTCGGCGCTGCGGTATTCGTCGTCAAAGATCACGGTGGAGCGCAGCTCTTCAACGACGCCGCTTTGACGCGGGATCCCGAATTTCTCGGGGAAGGGACTGTGTACTACGGCGATGCGATTCATATGAAATCTTCGTTCAGACGGCGTCCGAAGGCCATCGCCGCCGCGGAAAGCCCTTCGTCTGGGATCGTCTGCCGGAGCTTGCCGCCCGAGGCGGAAAGCGCGAGGATATGTATCTGAGCCGCTTTTTCTATGGTGTGCATGAGTCCGAAAGCGCTGTCGAAATCCGGGCCGGAGGTAAACAGACCGTGATGCGCCCAGACGACGGCGTCGTAGCGGCGCATCATTTCTCCGGTCGCTTCGGCTATCTCGGCGCCGCCCGGTATCATCCATTCCACGACTCCCACGCCGTTGGGAAAAACGATGGGACATTCGGTCTCGCTTTTCCACAGAGCAAGAGAAAAATCCCTCGCCGTAAGCGGGAGAACAAAGGTGAGCGCCACGATATTCGCCGGGTGCGCATGGTACATTACTCTGCATTCCCCGCCGGTCTGCTCGGCCTTGATGCAGTGACAGAGATAATGACTCGGAAATTCGCTCGTGGGAACTGCGCCGTTTTCGAGACCCCATACTGTGCGCCACGCTCCTCCGGATGAGTCAAGCTCAACTATTCCGATATTTTCCTCCGGAGCGGACGCGACGTTGCGCATGTATTTGCCGCTTCCGGTAGTGATGAAGTATTCGCCGCCGAGGCGCGGATCGCTTACGCCCATGGACGTCCAGGGACGGTCGAGGCGGAAAAAGGGGCGGCACAGTTCGACTTCCTCGGGACGCATGCGGTAAGTAAGGTTCCCGCCGTTGCGTTCGTGCCAGCCCTGCTGCCAGCCGTCGTCGCACATGCGGCAGAAAAGCCTGACGGCGCTGCATTGAAGTATGCTGTTCATCGTTCGCGTTCACCGCTTCGTGCCGACGGGGCCGAAGCAGTTCGTCCTCCCGTTGTGTGATCGGATTTCAATTATCGTTTCGGCCTTCGCCCGTATGGTTTAGGTCGTTTGCCATGCGCCGGAACGCGTCGTTGAGCAGCTCGAGCTCGTCGGCCGTGTTGATTTTGACGGGCTTGTACTCAAAGCCGTGTTCCGTGGGACGGCTTTCGATGATGGACATCGTGAGCTCCTGAAGAGGCTTTACTATCATGCGGCAAAGCGTGAAATAGAACAAGGCTCCGAGGACGACCGTCACCGTCAGCGCCGCTATCCAGCTCTCAAGCAGCCTGAGGCTGAGCCATAACAGAGCAGCAAAAACAGTAAAGACGATAAGCAGCTTTTTGCTGACGGACATTCGCATCGTTTCATTGCCGCGCCGCTTGCGCCGTTTCATACCCATACCTCCGTTCCGCTTCGGCAGATCTCGTCCATGAGGCCGAAAACTGCCGCAAATTCTCTTCACAAGCATCTGAAATATATATCAACATACAGTTTATGTCAAGCTCGGCTCCCGACCGCCTGTAAAGAAAAGAAAAATTAAATTTGAAAAAATAAAGGGAAAAAGCATGCTTTTGAGTATATATAAAGCAAAAGGATCGTTTTGCTTCAGAGCGGCTTCGATAAGCCGGGGAAAGAAGGTGGCTTCGGTTGGACAAGACAGTGCCCAGAAAAAAGAGAGAAGCGGCCGAAAGGATCATACTGTCCGCGAGAGCGAGCTTTGCCGACGCGTCGCGCGGAAGAGAGCGGCCGGAGGAGCCGTGCGAGCTTCGTACCTGCTATCAGCGGGATACGGACAGAATAGTACACAGCAAGGCGTTCAGAAGGCTCAAGCATAAAACGCAGGTTTTTCTGAGCCCGGAAGGAGATCATTACAGAACGAGGATGACCCATACGCTCGAGGTGGCGCGGATAGCGCGGACCATAGCCCGCGCCCTTGAGCTGAACGAGGATCTTACCGAGGCCATAGCCCTCGGGCACGATCTCGGACATACGCCCTTCGGCCATGCCGGAGAGAGAGCTCTCAGAGCCATTTACGGCAGCTTTGAGCATAACCGGCAGAGCCTCAGAGTGGTGGACAGGCTCGAAAAAGACGGCCGGGGACTTAATCTGACCTGGGAAGTACGGGACGGGATACTCACGCATACGGGAGACGTCATGCCTCAGACTCCGGAGGGACAGATCGTCCGCCTTTCGGACCGCATCGCCTACGTCAATCATGATACCGACGACGCCGTCCGGGCCGGGATAATTTCGGAACGGGACATACCCGAGGGGATCAGGGAAACGCTCGGAAACAGCTACGGCGAGAGGATAAACACCGTCATTTCGGACGTCGTGCATTCCTCGGCGGACGAGATAGGCATGAGTCTGCAGGTGGCCTGGGCGATGGACGGCTTCAGAAAGTTCCTCTTTTCTGCGGTATACGACAACCCGACCGCCAAATCCGAAGAGAGCAAGGTGGAGGGTATACTGTCGGCGCTGTTCGGCTATTATACGAAAAATACGGATCAGCTGCCCGAGGAATATTTAAGGGCGGCCGAGGACGAGGGCGTAGGCAGAGCGGTGTGCGACTATATAAGCGGCATGACCGATCAGTACGCGGTACACCGCTATTCGGAGATCTTCATACCCGTGGGCTGGCAAAAATAAGGAGCGTTTTCAGCGCGAAAAAAAGCGGAAAAGGAGGGCGTCGATGGCATTTCCTGAAAGTTTTATAGAAGAGCTTATTGACAGAAACGATATAGCCGACGTAGTGTCGTCGTACGTTTCTCTTTCAAGGAAGGGCGGTAATCTTTTCGGGCTGTGTCCCTTTCACAACGAGAAGACGCCTTCTTTTTCCGTTTCTCCGGAAAAGCAGATATATCATTGCTTCGGATGCGGCGTCGGCGGCGGCGTGATCAATTTCATAATGAACATCGAAAATCTCAGCTATCCGGACGCGGTGCGCTTTCTCGCGAGCCGCGTGGGACTGACGGTGCCCGAGGACAGCGCCGACGACGAGCTGCCGCGGCTGAGACGAAGGATGCTGGAGCTCAACAAAGAGGCGGCACGATGGTTCTACTCCAATCTCTCGGGCGACAGGGGCGGAAAAGCGGTGAGGTATCTTGAAAAAAGAAGGATACTTCCCAGGACCGCGAAGAACTTCGGCCTCGGCGCGGCTCCCGACGAATGGGACGGCCTGATAAACGCCATGCGCGAAAAGGGCTTTGAGAGAGACGAGCTCGTGCGCGCCGGGCTCGCCGTCCGGGGCAAGGGCGGAAGGGTATACGATAAATTCCGCGACAGACTCATGTTCCCGGTAATAGACGTAAGAGGAGACGTCCTCGGGTTTTCCGGGAGGGCGCTGGAGGACGGGGCCGAGCCGAAATATCTCAACAGTCCCGAGACCCTCGTGTTTTCCAAAAGACGCGTCCTTTACGGGATCAACCTTGCCAAGAATACGAAAAGAGACAACTTTATACTCGTCGAAGGCAACGTGGACGTGGTAAGCCTGCATCAGGCCGGCCTGGACAGCGCCGTGGCGTCCATGGGCACGTCGCTGACCACCGAGCAGACGCGGCTCATAAGCCGCTACGCAAAAAAAATAGTTCTGTGCTACGACAACGATCCCGCGGGCATAAAGGCGACCGACCGGGCTCTTGACATCCTTAAAAACTCCGAATTCACCGTAAGGGTCCTTCGCCTGCCCAACGCCATAGTCGACGGAAAGCCCGTTAAACAGGACGCGGACGATTTCATCAAGAAATACGGCGGAGAAGAGTTCGATAAGCTGATAAACGGCAGCGGCGGCTCTACGGAGTACAGGCTGATGACGCTGCAGACAGAGTACGACCTTGCCGAAGACGAGCAGAGAGTCGCTTTTCTGAAAAGGGCGGGACAGCTGCTTGCCGCTCTGAGCAGCCCGGTAGAGCGGGAGATATACGCGGCGAGAGCGGCCGAAGCAGCGGGGATTAGCGCCGAGGCCATGGAGAGAGAGGTCGAGCGCGCCGTAAAAAACAGGCGAAGAAACGAAAAGAAGGAATACGAAAAACAGGCCGCCAAGCCTTCCGGGGCGGTACAGCCCCGCGACAGGGCGCTCAGATATAAGGACGTAAAGAGCGCGCTCGCGGAGGAAGGACTGATACGTCAGATAATGCTTGACCCGGCAATGGCGGAGTACTGTGACCTCGCGGAAAGCGATTTTTCGTCACCGGCTTTGTGGAGGATATTTTCGGAGCTTGTCCGGCGCTGCGAAAGCAGGCAGAGCGTTTCTCCGGGCGCGGTATCGACCGCGCTCGAGGCGGCGGACGCGGAGCTGCTCGCCTCGCTGTCCGAAAAGCCCGAGGAGGCCGGAGGCAGGCAGGCGATCGAGCAATACATAAACGTGATAAAGACCCAGCGGCTGCTGGAAAGCACGGATCTCGCCGAGATCGCAAAAAAAATGAGAGAAACAAAATCTAACGGAGGATAAAGATCAATGTCGGAAAAAAAGACTGACAAGCGCCGCGCCGCGGAAGAGCGGGAAAAGGAAATCGAGGAAGAACTGATCGCTTCGGAAGAGGAGCACAAGGAAAAGGGAGCTTCCAATACCGAGGATGATAAAGATAACGCCGAGATCGCAAGATCGCAGGCGGAGCAGAAGATACACGAGCTGCTCGAAAAGGGCAAAAAGGTGGGCTCCCTGACCGTTAAGGAAGTTACCGATCTGATGGACGAGCTCCACTTTGACTCCGAACAGGCCGACAAGGTTTTTGAGACTCTCGACAGCATGAACATAGAGACCGTAGAGGAGGAGTTCGGAGCCGAGGTGACCGACGCGCTTGTCCTGGAAGAGCTTCAGGACGAGGCCGACCTTGACGAGATAGCGGAGCTGGAGGAGATCACCGAGGAGGCCATCGCGTCCACCGACGCGCTTGCCGATTCCTTTGCCATCGACGACCCGGTAAGAATGTATCTTAAAGAGATAGGAAAGGTGAACCTGCTCACTCCCGAAGAGGAAATAGAGCTTGCCCAGCGCATGGCCGAGGGAGACGTCGAGGCCGGAAAACGCATGGAAGAGGCCAACCTGAGACTGGTGGTGAGCATTGCCAAGAGATACGTCGGCAGGGGAATGCTTTTCCTTGATCTTATTCAGGAGGGCAACCTCGGGCTGATCAAGGCCGTTGAAAAATTCGACCATACGAAGGGCTATAAGTTTTCTACTTACGCGACCTGGTGGATACGTCAGGCGATAACCCGCTCCATAGCCGATCAGGCGAGGACCATCAGGATACCCGTTCACATGGTGGAGACGATAAACAAGGTGATCCGCGTCAGCCGCCAGCTCCTTCAGGAACTCGGGCATGACCCCACCCCGGAGGAGATCGCCGAGGAAATGGGAATGCCTGCCGACAAAGTGCGCGATATCCTGAAAATCGCTCAGGAGCCCGTCTCCCTTGAAACGCCGATAGGCGAGGAAGAGGACAGTCATCTGGGAGATTTCATACCCGACGAGGACGCCTCGGAGCCCGCGGAGGCCGCGAGCTTCATATTCCTGCGCGAGCAGCTTATGAGCGTGCTCGATACGCTTACCGAAAGAGAAAAGAAGGTGCTGATACTGCGCTTCGGACTCGAGGACGGGCGCACGCGCACGCTTGAAGAGGTAGGCAAGGAATTCAACGTAACGCGCGAGAGAATTCGTCAGATAGAGGCTAAGGCGCTGAGAAAGCTTAGACATCCTTCCCGTTCGAAGAAGCTGAAGGATTTTCTGAACTGATGAAGTATCCTTCGCTGCTGTTCACGGAAAAAGCCTCCGGCAGAACGGTCAGCCGACAGACCTTTGAGGACCTGAAGCTGACTCAGCTGCTGTCCGATAACGCCGCGGAGGCCATGTGCGTGCTTTGCCGCAGGGAGGACATACCGGTCAGGCAGGAGCTTTTCCGCTCGCTGCTTTCTTCAAGCGCGCTTAAAAAGGCCTTTGCGGAGCTTGCCGCAAAGGCAGAGGATATTTCCCGGCTTTTCGCGGCGCTGAAAGCGGCTGAGTGCGTAAACGAAAGGAATTATATTTTCGTCAGCCTTTACGCCGCGGCGTCGGAGTTTTCCCGCGCTGCGTCGGAGGTCAAAGGAGCGGGAACACTCCTTGAACGTTTTGCGTCTTTCTTCAAAAGCGTGACCGAAGCGACGAGAGGGAACGCCGAAAGAGCGGCGGAGCTTCGCGGGAGGATAAGAGAGATCAACGATACGGTGTTCATTGCCGAGGGCGACAGGCTGCGCATAAAGGCGGAGCGGAGCGACGGGCTCTGCGCCAGACTGATCGGCGCGGCGCGCGAGCTCGGCATAGCGGAACCGAAAATGCCCGTAAAATGCCGTATGCGTCCGGAAGCAAGGATCATAAATGCCGCGGCCGCTCTCAGACCGGAGGACTTCGCCTCTTTTGCGGATTTTTACGATCGGTGTTCCGAAGAGTATGACGAGGCAATGCTGAGCTACGGCTACGAGCTGAATTTTTATATCGAGGCGGCGGCATTATTCGAAAAAGCGGAAAAGGCCGGGCTGCCTCTTGCGTGGCCCGAGGTTTCGGAAGAAAAAATCATAAACGTAAAAGGTCTGCGGGATATAACGCTTATTGCAAAAAATGAAAGCGTCATCGTTCCCAACGATGTGTCTTTTTCCGGCGAGGAACCGTTTTTCTTCCTCACGGGCGCCAACGGGGGCGGCAAAACGACCTATCTTCGCGCGCTCGGGACCGCGGTGCTGTTTTTCCTTTCGGGTTGTCCCGTAACGGCAGACAGTGCCGAAATATGGCCCTTCGGCTGCGTTTTCACGCATTTTCCCCGGGACGAGCGATTTGAGGGAGACGGGCGGTTCGCGGATGAACGCAGGCGCGCCGATGAGATAATGGAAGCCCAGAAGGGCAACAGCCTTGTCCTGTTGAACGAAACCTTTTCCACAACGAACGAGCAGCTCGGCGCCGAGTGCATCGACGAGCTTTCGGAAAAGCTTTACGGCAGCGGTTCGTTCGCACTGTATATCACTCACCAGCAGTGCGGCATGCAGAGCAGGCTTCCCTGTCTCGCCGTAGTGGTAGACGGGGAAGACGGAAACCGACGTACATACAGGATAAGAAGAGCTCTCAATACGGAAGGCTCATACGCGGCGGATATCCTGCGGCGCTACGGACTGGACAGGGAGAGTCTTGAAAAACGCTTTCCGCGCGGTCGGGGGAGGGCACAGTCTTGAAATTCAGCCTGCTGTACAAAGACGCGGAAAGATCGGCGGAGGCCGGGGAAAAGGAGATCCTTCCGGTTTCCGAAAAGACGCTGTACGATCTGTCCATTGACAGGACCGTAAAAGAACTCAGCCGGGACAGCGTCGGCTGCGAATATGTGCTGCGCGTTCTGAGAGAACCGCTGGTGAACGCGGAGGACATCCGGTACAGGCAGGATATCCTTCTTGACCTGATACGTCTTCCCGGGCTTTTCGACGAGCTGAAGGATATATTCAAAAACTACGATACCATGCTTTCGGACTGGAGCGAAATGAGCATGGGCGTATACTCGTACGGCCTGCCCATGACCGATAAGGGCGTGCTTGACGCGGCATATGACAATCTCAGGATCACCGCGGCTTTCCTGCGGCGGACCGCCGGCTGCTTTGACGCGGTGTACGACGCCGTGGAGAAGTACGACGTTCGTTCCGACGGGCTGTCGGGAATAAAGGCGTTCTGCAGGCGCATGGCCGACAGCAGGGCCCTCGAGACGGTTTCCGATATCTGCTCGCTGTTTCAAAGAGAAAACTATAGCTCTTACCGTTTTGAAATAGCGGCGGATACGGACGACGCTTTCATGATACGCTCCGCGGAATTCACAAAGGTCGAGCAGCTGCAGGCTCACGGCGCCGTTAGTCAGGTAAAAAGGCTGATAGGGGCGATGAGGCTGCAGGCGGGATCGGCGCAGAACGAAGGGACGGATCTCGGAGAATACCACGCAAGGTTTTCGCGGGAGCTGCTTAAGGAAGCGATGTACGGGCTGTATACGGTCATGTCTTCCGCGGCGGGAAATCTATATGACGTATTCAGCGGCATATCCGATGAGCTTCGTTTTTACGAAGCCGCGCTCGGGTACGTCCTTCGTCTTAAGCGTTCGGGAACGCCCATGTGCATGCCGGAAATACTGCCGCCGGAAGCCGGCGTCTGGAGAGCGGAAGGGATATACGACCCGAGGCTGCTTCTGGACGGCACGGGCGGAGAGAGTGTTGCGGTGAACGACGTGGATCTTTCCGGACTCTGCGGAGCCGTGATCCGCGGAGAAAATTCCACCGGCAAGACCTGCGCGCTCAGGGCAGTCGGGACGGCTCAGCTTTTCGCGCAGGCCGGTCTTCCTTTATGCGCCGCAAAGGCCGAAATAAGCATATGCAGCGGTGTTTTTACGCAGTTTTCTTCGGCGGAAAAGGAGCTTGAGGCTTTTGACCGCGCGGGACGCTTTGAAGGTGAAGTCAGGGATATAGCAGAGATAATGGACGCTTTGACGCCGCATTCGCTCGTGCTTTTAAACGAGAGCTTTCAGACGACTTCCTATGCCGAGGGCGCCTCCGGGATGGAAAATATCCTCGAAGCGATCGGCGCGTGCGAAAGCAGATTTCTGTTTGTCACGCACATGCCCGAACATGTGCTGAAGGCGCCGAAGAACAGCGCGGTGCTGTATTTCGGCGGCGATCATAAGATAACGGAGGAAAAGAGATGCTGAACGCCGAATACAGGCGGTCGCTCATAAAAAAATATTCTCTCAGCGCGGAAGACGAGCTTTTGGCTGCCCGCGTGATAGACAAGTTCGAAGCGGCGGAGCGAAAAAACAGCGTTCAGAGCACAAGGTTTCTTGCGGAGCGCGATCTTCTCTGCGCCGTTCCGCTGCTGGATGAGCTCGGCGCGGCGTATACGCTTTGGGGCGGATACGAAGAAGCGGAGCGCGTCTGCGCGATACTAACGCCCGATTATCTTGGACCGGAAGACGTTAAAAGCGGGAAAAACTGTCCGCTGACGGTGATTCATGCCGAGTATTCGCCGGACGAAAGCCCCGGACACCGGGATTTCCTCGGAGCTCTTATGGGTATGGGAATAGAGCGGGACAGCGTGGGAGATATCATTCCGCAAGAAGGCTCCTGCGATATCGTGGTCCTTAAGGAGCTCGGAGCGTTCATCCTCAGCGGGCTTGAAAAAGCCGGAAAAGTCAGACTGAGGCTCAGCGAAACGGACAGGGCGCAGGGCAGGGAGGCCGCCTATAAACGGATAAGGGACACGGTCGCCTCGCTGCGGCTCGACGCCGTGGTCGCCTCCGGTTTTTCACTGAGCCGGGACAAAGCCGTACAGGCTATCAAAGCCGGAAAGGTGTCCGTGGGCGGAGCGGAAGTGCTGAAGCCCGACAGGCTTCTCGGCGGAGGAGAAAAGATCTCGCTTCGAGGATCTGGAAAGATAGTTCTTTCCGAGGTTTCCGGACTGAGCCGTAAGGGCAGGACGATAATCGAGATCAAAAAATTCATATAACGATCTCATCGTGACGATCGCTTCGCTTCCGACGGCGCATCCCGCCTCGCCGTGATGCGCCGTCCGGAGGCGTCATCGAAAAAAGAGCGTTCCGCCGAGTGCCGCAGGGCACAAGGCGAAACGCTTTTTCTTATTATGGATGCGAACACGCGGAGATCATTTCCCCAGAGCCGGAGGAGTCGTCTGAGTGTCGTATACGGGATTATAGGTGAGCATCGAGAAAAGCTTCATCATAGTCTCGTTGACGGGCTGATCGGGGAAGGAACGCACGAGAGCGTCGCACTTTGCCTTCACGCCGTTTCTGAACTCGGAATGAGTCATTATGTACAGGTCGCCTCTCAGTATTCCGCGGATCACGCGCTCTCCGGCCTCTTCGGCGGACATGAACAGATTGCTGAAATCAAAGAAGTTTCCGGGACCTGCTTTGTCTCCGGCGGGCGGGGGCGGAGGCGGAGGCGGAGGAGCGGCCTTGGCGGGAGCGTCGGCGTTTTTGAGACTGTCGGGACGGACCTCAAGAGAGGACTTGCTGAGATTGCCCTGAACGGGGCCGGGGAAGAACGCGGAGGCGCCGACGTTGGTGCCCTTGAGATCGGAAGCGACGGTTTCCATCATCGCGGCAACGGCGGCCTTGGTCATGTTGTAAAGGGTGAAGCCGGGAACGACGGACAGGCCGGACTGTGATGAAGTGCTGACGACGTGTCCCTCTTCGCCGTGGGCGAGGATGCGGGGGACGATGTTGATGATACCGTTGATGATGCCCTTGATGTTTACGCCGATGATGAAGTCACAGTCGTTGTAGGTGGATTCCCACAGGGGGTGGCTGGGCACCTCGACGCCGGCGTTGTTGACCAGAACGTGGATCTTTCCGAAAGCGGCCTCCGCCTCATCTGCTGCCGCGGCATATGCCTCGCGGTCGGTCACATCGAGCCTGATGCCGTATACGGGCCAGCCCTTTTCCTTGAAATAGGGGAGCGCCTCGTCAATGGCGGACTGACGCATATCGGCGATGATAACGTTCATTCCCGCCTTGCCGCAGGCTTTGGCGATACCTAAACCGATACCGCTCGCGCCGCCGGTAATAAATGCGGTTTTTCCTTTGAGTTCTTTCATATTGACCTCCTTGGCAAATACTTTTTTCGATTATTTGTATATATTATATACAACGCACCCGTATTTTGCAATAGCCGCTCGCCGCTTTTGACACTTGAATAAAAGCCGTTAATCTGTTATTCTCTAATAACGGCGCGCAGTCAAACAGCGCCGATAATAATCCTTTCAGAGCGATAAAGATATGAACGGTATCAGCATTCCATACGACGGTAAAGCGCATCCGCGCTACGCGGTCGGTATAGACATAGGTTCCACAACGGCAAAGATCGTGCTTGCGGACAGGGACGCTATCGTATTTCAGTCCTATCAGAGACATATGTCTCAGGTGCGCGGCAAGACCCTTGAAATGCTTCGCGCAATAAAAGATATCATAGGCAGCGAAAGCTTTACCCTGGCCGTATCGGGTTCGGCCGGGCTCGGAATGGCGGAAGCTGCCTCACTGCCTTTTGTGCAGGAGGTTTACGCCACTGGCGAGACGGTCAGGCACTTCGAGCCGGATACCGGAGCCGTGATAGAGCTCGGGGGCGAGGACGCCAAAGTCATTTTTTTCAGCGGCGGGCTCGACGAGCGCATGAACGGAAGCTGTGCGGGAGGCACGGGCGCGTTTATCGATCAGATGGCCATATTGCTCGACATGTCCGTTGAGGAAATGGACAGGATCAGTCTGGAGCATAATAAAATATATCCCATCGCCTCGCGCTGCGGAGTGTTTGCCAAGACCGATATCCAGCCCCTTCTCAATCAGGGCGCGGCAAAAGCGGACGTAGCGGCAAGCATTTTCCAGGCCGTGGTGAACCAGACCGTCGCCGGACTGATACAGGGACGCCGCATAGAAGGAAAGGTCATGTTCCTCGGTGGGCCGCTGTACTATTGCCGCGGACTCAGAGAGCGTTTTACCCATACGCTCGGGCTTGACGGAGGCAGAGCGGTCTTTCCCGAATTCGGCCTTTACGCCGTGGCGTTGGGCGCGGCAATGTACGGACGCGCGGGGAAATATATATATACATACGATGCGCTCATCAACGTGCTTGAGAGCATCAGCGGGCGTATAGGCTCGGCAAGGGAAAGGCTGAAGCCTCTGTTTGAAAGCGACGGGGAGTATGCCGCCTTCAAAGCCCGCCACGACAGGGATACGGTCCCTGCCGCCGATCTGGAAAAATATTCGGGCAAAGCGTATCTCGGAATAGACTGCGGCAGCACCACCACGAAGCTAGTTTTGATATCGCAGGATAAACAGATACTGTATTCATATTACGGAGCCAACAGGGGAAACCCCGTTGAGGTCATACGCGATAAGCTCGGAGAGCTTTACCGGCTGTGCGCCGACAGGGTGGAGATATGCGGAAGCGCCTCGACGGGCTACGGAGAAGAGCTTATTAAAAACGCTTTTTCCGTCGACGAAGGCATAGTGGAGACCATAGCGCACTATACGGCGGCAAAGCATTTCCTTCCGGACGTGGATTTCATACTCGATATCGGCGGACAGGACATCAAATGCTTCAAGATACGGGGCGGCGCGATAGACTCGATCATGCTCAATGAAGCGTGCTCATCGGGCTGCGGCTCGTTTATCGAAACCTTTGCCCTTTCGATGGGATATACGGCGGAGGAGTTCGCGCGAAAGGGTCTCAAGGCCGGGGCGCCGGTCAATCTCGGCTCGCGCTGCACGGTTTTCATGAACTCTTCGGTAAAACAGTCTCAGAAGGACGGCGCGACGGTGGAGGATATTTCCGCCGGCCTCTCCGTAAGCGTGGTCAAGAACGCGATATATAAGGTCATCCGCGCAAATTTCCCGGAAGAGCTCGGGCGCAATATCGTCGT
>DBWE01000043.1:12498-21671 GCA_002308315.1 Clostridiales bacterium UBA1246
GGTCTTATGGGCGCGTACGGCGCGGCGATCCATGCCCAACGCTTTGAAAAAAGCGGGCTGATATCGCCCGAGGGACTCGAAAGCTTCGTGCACAGCTCAAAATCGACCGTGTGCGCGGGCTGCACAAACGCCTGCCATCTTACCGTGAATACCTTCGGCGACGGACGCCGCTTTATTTCAGGAAACCAGTGTCAGAAGCCGCTCGGAGGCGTGAAAGCATCCGGAGAGCTCCCCGATCTGCACGAATTCAAGCGCAGTCTGCTCAGATCCCTGCAGCCGACGCCGGGAAAAAGAGGGAAGCTCGGCCTGCCGCTCGCCCTGGGTATGTTTGAGCTTGCGCCGCTCTGGCATGCGCTGTTCACCCATCTCGGATTTGAAACGGTGCTTTCCGGCATGTCAAGCAGGGCAATATATGAAAAGGGACAGCTGTCCATTCCGTCCGATACGGCGTGCTATCCGGCAAAGATAATGCACGGACATATCGAAAAGCTGATAGAGGAAGGGATCACGACGATATTCTATCCCTGCCTGAGTTACAACGTTGACGAAAAAAAGTCGGACAATCACTACAACTGCCCCATAGTAGCCTATTACGCGGAGCTCCTGCACGGGAACATGGACGATCTGAAGAAAGTCCGTTTCCTGTACCCTTATCTGAACGTCGGCAGCAGAGGGGCGCTTACCCGTACGCTGCTGCCTTATCTCAGGCAGCTTGATCCCTCGATAACCAAAAGAGAGCTTGCCGAGGCCGTAGCGGCGGGCTTTGCGGAGTATGAGAAATACATGGATCAGATCGCGGCCGAGGGCGAGCGAGCTTTGGCATACGCGCGCGAAAACGGCAAAAAGATAATGATCCTTGCCGGCCGCCCGTATCATATCGATCCGGAGATCGGCCACGGAATAGACCGCCTTGCGGGGTCGCTGGGGTTTGTCGTGGTGAGCGAGGACAGCGTTTTCCGCCTTGCCGACAGTCCGAAGGTAAGAGTGCTCAATCAATGGACGTATCATGCCCGGCTTTACCGCGCGGCAAATTACGCATCCGCTCACGATGATACGCAGCTCGTACAGCTGGTGTCTTTCGGCTGCGGCATCGACGCGATAACCACCGACGAGGTGAGATCCATACTCGAAAGCAGCGGCAAATTATATACTCAGATCAAAATAGACGAAATAACCAACCTCGGAGCGGTCAAAATACGGCTTCGCAGCCTGCTCGGGGCGATCGAGGACAGGGGGTGAGCATTACGGAACAGACCTATGTGCCGTTTACAAAGGAAATGAAAAAAACCCATACCATACTCGTTCCGACCATGCTGCCCATGCATTTCAAGTTTATAATAAGCGTTCTGAGAGCATTCGGCTATTCCGCGGAGCTTCTCGAAACATCCGGACCTGAGATAGCCGAAACGGGCCTGCATTACGTCCATAACGATACCTGCTATCCGGCCATCCTCGTTATAGGTCAGTTCATGGACGCTCTCAAATCCGGCAGGTACGATCCTCACAGGACGGCGCTGATACAGTTTCAGACCGGAGGAGGCTGCAGAGCTTCCAACTATATCTCGCTGCTTCGGAAGGCGCTGAAAAAGGAGCATCTGGATTATGTCCCCGTTATATCCTTCAGCTTTGCGGGCATAGAAAAGCATCCGGGGTTCCGCCTGACGCTCCCGGTGCTGCACGGGCTGCTTTACGCGGTGCTCTTCGGCGACCTTATAATGAGCCTTGTCAATCAGTGCCGCAGCTATGAGCTGAACAAGGGCGACGCGCAGAAGCTCGCCGACCGGTGGACCGAAAAGCTCGCCGCGGAGCTCGGGCCCGGCGGACACGTGACGTATTTCGGAGCCAAAAGGACTTACAAAAAAATAATCGAAAGCTTTGCGGCGGTTCCGATGGAAAAGAGAGACGCCGTCAAGGTCGGCATAGTGGGAGAAATATTCGTCAAGTATTCGCCGCTCGGCAATAACGATCTTGAGCGTTTCCTCGTTGACGAGGGCGCGGAAGTGACCGTGCCCGGGCTTATGGATTTCTGCCTCTACTGCGTATACAACAACATCATGGACAACAAGCTCTACGGACGCAACAGGGGAATACATCTGATTTACAGGCTCGTATTCCGTCTTATGTGCGCCATGAAGCGCGATATGATCAGGGCCGTTGAAAAAAACGGATGCTTCAAGCCCATGACGCCCTTTGAACATACGGTAACGCTCGCGAAGGACTATATAAGCATGGGTGTGAAAATGGGCGAGGGCTGGCTTCTGACGGCCGAAATGCTGGAACTCGCGGAAAGCGGCATTAAAAACATAGTGTGCGCGCAGCCCTTCGGCTGCCTTCCCAACCATATCTGCGGCAAGGGCATGATGAAGCCGGTAAAAGAGAAAAACCCCGACGTCAATATCGTCGCCGTGGATTATGACGCAGGCGCCACAAAGGTAAATCAGGAAAACAGGCTGAAGCTCATGCTGGCAAACGCGCGGGCCGTGAGGAACGGCGAAGAGCGCCGATCGGCCGCCGGAGCATGAATGCACTTGCATTTCCGCAAAAAAACAGTATAATTACCGCAGAGGATAATATAAAGGATGGATAAAGTATGAAAAAGCTCACCGTGAAAAAAGATATCGAATGCATGTCCTGTCTGTCATGCGTTATCGCATGCTCGGAAGCCTTTTATAAAAAGTTCGATCAGGATCTTTCCTGCATAAGAGTCGATCAAAAAAACGGAAAGGTCACTCCTTTCGTGTGCATACAGTGCGGCAAATGCGCAAGGACCTGCGAGGAGCAGGCCATTACACAGAACGCCAAGGGTGTATATATGATCAATAAAAAACTCTGCACCGGCTGCGGAAAGTGCGTGGAGGCCTGTCCGATGAAGGTCATGGTAAAGGCCGAGACCACCTCGAAGTGCATCGCGTGCGGCATCTGCGCCAAGGCATGTCCCGTGGGCATGCTCGAAGTGGTTGAAAGCTGACGGCGTACCCGCACGTCATATCACGGTCAGATAACAGAAAACCGAGGCGGCTCCGCCTCGGTTTTGATATTGTGTATCGGACTGCTGCGCGATAACTGCCGTACGTTCACTGCCGGAAATCATCGTCGGGCATATTGATTATCTCACCGCGCTTCGCCTCGTGCTCCTCCCGGCGCTTTTTCGCACGGCGGGCGTTTATCCGGAGCATTATCACCGCGTAGACGATAAGCAGGAGCACGGCTCCGAGGAAAACGAGCTTCAGCCAGGGCTTGGCGAGCAGGACCGATATCCTTTCGGTAACGACTTCAAGCCGGGAAAGCTCCACGTCCGTGTTGGCTATCGCCGAAAACGGACCGTAGGTTTTTCCGTTTCCGGTCACATACAGCTCGCCGAGTTTTTGACCCATGTTTATCGGCGCCGTCAGTACTGCCGGCCGGTCCGGGCTGTCGCCCGCGATATTGATGCTGTATTTGAACATGCCTTCCGTATCGGCGTCGGAGGGCAAAAACACTCTCAGCCGGTCTTTGGAGCGCACGAGAACCGTATCTGAGCCCGAGCCCATAAGCACCGGCAGCTCCTTCATCGGGATCTCGGGATTGATAACGTCGTAGATCGTGAAGTTGTCCAAAAACCACTGCATGAGCTTCTTGGCCTGAACGAAGCTCTGAATATCGTAATAGCCGTTTTCGGCGGCTTCGAGACGGCAGCCGAGAAGGACGGCGACGGCGTATTTGTCTTTGATCCTTACCGCGGAGATAAGACTGTAGCCGGAAAGATCGCTGTAACCGGCTTTAATGCCCAGAGCGTTGGAGTAATAATAGCGGGTGCGGTCCGGGCGAAGGATATAATTGTTGGTTTTGAGCTCCTGGGCCTGGGAAAGGTTAGTGGGAGGTATGGTGGCCGATACGGAGCAGCATATGTCCATAAGCAGCTCGTGCCCGATGGCCTCGGACGCGATGAGCGCAAGGTCTCCGGCGCACGAAAACTGTCCGTCGGCGTCTTCGCCGTTGACGTTCACAAAGGTGGTTCCGGTGCAGCCGAGCTCGGCGGCGCGTTCGTTCATCAGCGCGACATGGGCTTCCACGCTTCCCGATACGAGCCTTGCTATCATATTGCACGCTTCCCCCGGAGAGCTCAGCATGGCAAAATCAAGCAGCTGCTGAAGCGTAAGCTCTTCTCCGATGAGAATGCCGGAAGCATTGTTGTTGTTTATATTGTAATAATCTTCGGCTTCCGCGGTCACCGTGTCATCAAGACTGAGTTCCCCGCGTTCAACGGCCTCCGCCGCCAGCAGAGCGGTCATGAGAGAAGCAAGAGGGCCTATGTAAAGAGGCGTATCTTCCGAGCGGGAATAAATGACGTCGTGCGTTTCGACGTCCATCAGTACGGCGGCCTTCGCCGAGAGCTCCGGCTCGAAAGCCGCGTCTTCGCTCTCGGTTTCGTCGTCGCTCTCCGCAAGACAGGGAGCGAGCAGCGAAAGCAGCAGTATCAAACATATAAGGATCGGGATCGTTTTTTTCATGTTCATTATCACCGATAAACCAATTGCCTGTTATTTTGATCATTATATCAAATCCCGGTATTGAAAAGCAAGTTCGATTATGAGATATTTATACACGGACGCAAAGGCGTGAAAGGAAGATCGGCATATGAAAAATTACTTTTCTCCGGAGATGTCGGACGGAGAAATACAAAATATAAGCTGTCTGGGGCTCGCTCATATGGGGGACGCCGTTTTTGAATTGCTGGTCCGTTCGGAGATGTGCAGCGAGGGCAGAGAGACACAGACGGGAATGCATAAAGCGGCGGTCTCGATGGTGAACGCCTCGGCGCAGGCGGCTTTTGCCGGGATACTTTTTGAAAAGCTCAGCGACGAGGAACGGGACGTTTTTCGCCGTGCCAGGAATGCAAAGGTCCATTCCGCTCCGAAAAGCTCGGACCTGGGGAGCTATCATTCCGCGACGGCTCTTGAGGCGCTTTTCGGCTGGCTTTTTCTCAAGGGCAGGCTCGGAAGGATAAACGAACTGTTTGACGAGATAATGAAACATATCGTAAAGGAAGGTGGAGTCTGAGATGCCGTTGGACGCGCTTTTCCTGTCCGCCGCGGCGGATGAATTGAGGAAAACAGTCATCGACGCGCGCGTAGACAAGCTTCAGCAGCCCGAGAAGGACGTACTGATACTCACATGCAGGGGCAGAGAAGCGAATTTCCGCCTGCTTATATCTGCGGGACACGGCAGCGCCCGTGTGCACATTACCGAAAAACCAAGGGAAAACCCCGATACGCCGCCGATGTTCTGCATGCTCCTGAGAAAACATCTTACGGGAGCGCGCATCACAGACCTGATCCAGCCTCACCTTGAACGGATCTATTTGCTGCGCTTTGCGTGCTATGACGAAATGGGCCTGCCGTGTGAAAAAACGCTCATTGCGGAAATGATGGGCCGAAGCACCAATATCATTCTGGCAGACGGGGAAGGAAGGATCGTCGACTGTCTCTACCGCACGGACGCCGAGCAGGACGGCAGGCGCAGTTTGCTGCCGGGTTTGTTTTACCGCATGCCGCCGCCGTCCGTAAAAAGAGACCCTTACGAGATCGGCCTCGAGGAATTCGGACTTTTGTATTCCTCCTCGAGCCCGGGCGAGAGCGCCGACACGCGGCTTGTGGATGTTTTGTCCGGTATATCTCCGCTTTTCGCGAGAGAGGCTGTTTTCTCAGCGTTCGGCAGCGACGATCTGAAAACCGGGCAGGCGGACAGCGAAAAGCTGTATCACGCGGTCAAAAGGCTGACGGGCGAGGAAAAACGGCCCGTGATGCTGCTGAGAGACGGCAAACCGTATGATCTTTACTGCATTCCGGTGCGGCAATACGGGACGGCAGTGACTGCAAAGGAGTATAACGGCTTCTCAAGCCTGCTCGACGATTTTTACACCGAGAGAGAGCGCGCGGAACGCCTTTCTCAGAGATGCAGGAATATAGTCAGGGAGGTAAAGAACCGCCGCGAAAGAGCCGCAAAAAAGCTGGCCCTGCGCACGGCAGAGCTCGAAGCCGCCGCCAACAGAGAGCAGTTCAGGCGGCAGGGCGATCTGATCAAGGCGAATATCTACCGCATGCAGAGGGGGATGAGCGTCCTCAAGGCCGTTGATTACTATTCCGAAAACGGCGATGAGATCGAAATACCTCTTGACGTGAGACTTTCGCCTCAGCAGAACGCCGCGAAATACTATAAGGCGTACTCCAAGGCGAAAAACGCCGAGAAGCTTTTGGGAGAGCAGAAGGAGCAGGCGCGATGCGAGCTGGAGTATCTTGAAAGCGTACTGGAAGAGCTCGAACGCATTGAAAGCGAAAAGGACATAGAAGAAATATCGGAGGAGCTCGTATCCGAGGGATATCTGAAGGATAAAAGCAGGGAGCGCAGGAAAAAAACGGCGCAGCCAAAGCCGATGCAGTTCAGGTCTCCCTCCGGAGCGTACATTTACGCCGGACGCAGCAATATTCAGAACGACTGGCTAACGTTGAAATTCGCTGGAAAAAACTGGCTTTGGTTCCATACACGAAATATACACGGCGCGCACGTGGTCACGCCGTGCGCGGAGGACGATGAGGCAACGATCAGGGCGGCGGCGCTTGTCGCGGCGTATTACTCCAAAAGCCGAAGCAGCGCAAACGTGCCGGTGGACTTCACCCGCGTGAAATATGTAAAAAAACCCGCCGGCGCCCGTGCCGGAATGGTGATCTATACGGATCAGAAAACGGTTTTCGTTACTCCGGGCGCGGAGATGTTCGGCGAGAACGGGACGATCGCGATCTGAGTATGTAAAAGGTGAGAAGCATTGCGGCGAAGCGATGCTTCTCACTTGTTTTACCTGCCGCGCTGTTCGAGCACTGACATGGCGCCGCTGAGCATTACCGCTGCGTCGGCGCGGGTCAGCCGTGCGGACACCGGAGCGCCGGAATAAATATCGCACGCCGACAGATTGCTTACGGCCTGACTTGCCCAGGCGGGGACGTCGGCGCTTAAAAACGCGCCCTTTACGTCGGAGATATCGAGAAAATTGTTCAGCATGACCGCGGCCTCGGCCATAGTGATCACCTCTCCGGGAGAGAAGACGATGCGCCCGTCGCTGTCGGGATAGCCGCGGACCGCTCCTTTCATGAGAGCGGCGGAGATATACGGCTTGAGCCACGGGTCTATTTCGGCGTCGTCAAAGAAACCCGTGCGCGTTACGTCGGAAAGCGGGGCTGTGCCGGTGAGTGCGCTGCACATGGCGAGGAATTCTCCGCGCGTCACCTCCGTATCCGGAGAGAAGCAATATCCGTCGCCGAGCTTTTCGCCGATGAAAACGCCCGCCTCGGCCAATCTCAGAGCGGGATAATACTCGCCCCGTCCCTCCATGTCGGCGTAGGTAGTTTTGGTCTTCTGCTTTTCGATGAATATAGTCACGACGGCAGGCTCCGACACGTTGCCGAAGCTGTCGCAGGCCGCGTAACTGAAGCTGTCGCGGCCTTTTTTGCCCGCAAGGGGAGTATAGACGAACGAGCCGTCGCCGCTGAATTCCAGCTCGCCCTTGACAGGCCTGCTGCGAAGCTGATAGCTGATAAGATCGCCTTCGGGGTCGACCGCCCTCATATTGCCGGAGACGGAGACGTTGCGGTAGGTCGAGACGTCCACGTTTTCCGCAATGGGCGGAGAATTTACCGTCGGGGAAACGCTTACGGTCTCTACGCTGACTGCCGCCGCGGAAACGGCAAGAGTGAGGATGCACAGCGCCGTGCAGATTGCTCTTCTGATCTTCATAAAATAACCTCCCGTAAAGAATTGCATGTATATTCTTTGACGGAAGGTTATTTTTATACGGGTCCGGAGAGAAGACGGTTTATTTTTTGAGCGCGGCCTCCGCGGCGGCAAAGGCGGCGTCCCGCACGTCGTCAAAGGCAATGACGTACACGGCGTAAAGGCCGAAAGCCCTGACCGAGGCGCAGTCAAGCTTGGGACGCTCTTCCGGCATATACTCCGGCATCCAAGTATCCCTGCGCAGCTGCAGATAGTCCTCGGCGGCTTTTATTACGTCGTTTACCTCTTCCGGAGAACGGGCTTTGAACACGCCGTATTCGTCGATGGAGGTGCCCGAGGCGTTGATGCGGACCGAATAAGAGGCAAACATATCTGTATCGAGCTTCATGGCGCCTTTAAGATATGATTCGCTCATCCCGGTAAGCCCGGGGATGATCTCGCCGACGGCATCGGCAACTTCAGCGGAGTCAAGGTCGTCGCGCAGCGTCTGCGCTCCGCAGCCGCATAACAGGAGCGCAGCGGCGGCGAGGAGAAATGCAAGAGTTTTTTTCATGATCGGAGACCTGTCCTTTGCGTGTTCTCAGGGATAGGCGTGAGTGCGTATGTAATCAAGGACCAGACCGAAGCCGGTCTCGTTGAGATGAAGACCGTCGCCGTTCTGATAGGAGCTGACCATATAACCGTCGCTTCCGATAAGGACTGTGCAGGTATTGAGGTATCTTACTCCGGTGCTTTCGGCGACGTCAAGCACCCACTGATTTGCCTTGTTGATCTTTTCGTTGTTTATTGAGCCCTGGTACTCATAGTTGGACGCGACGGGGAATATGGACTGCAGTATGATCTTGGTATCCGGACTTGCCTGCTGGATACCCGTGACAAGGTCCGCATACTCGGACTTGAAATAATCCTCGTCCATAAACGAAACGCCGTTTACGCCGAGCGTGATTATCATGTATTCCGGCTGCTTTTTCTGAGCCGCGTCGCGTATGGGGATCTCCGTGCCGTCGTCGGGATACCATATGTCGGCAAAGCTCTGGTAGGACAGTGTCAGCGTGCCGCTGGTAGGAGTCCAGACCTGTTTCGTGTCCCTGCCGTCTGACAGCATACGGTAATACTTCATGCCGTAGGTAGTCGAGTCGCCGAGGAATACTATCCTGTCGATGTAATCCTGCCCCATATCCTCGGTCGCCTGCAGAACGGCGGAAGAGCTTTCGTCGATGCCGTTGAAAGCGACGGTCACGGCGGCAGGTTCCGCATCACCGTTTTCGGGAGCGGGCTGCAAGGTCTCTTCCGGGGACGCGACGGGTGGAACGGGCGCTTCGGTCGTTTCGGGAACGGGCGGCTCGGTTTCCGCGGGAGGCGGGGTCTCGACCGGCGCGGGAGCGGGCGGCTCGGTTTCCGCGGGAGGC
>DBWE01000071.1:0-7229 GCA_002308315.1 Clostridiales bacterium UBA1246
TTATGGCGGCGTAAACAAAGGGAACGCCGTCGCGGCACAGCCCTGCCGCTTTCGCAAATACGGAACTCATGCGTTTACCTCCGGAAAGTCTTTTTCCGCATTCTATTATATTTGCGCGAAAATAGCAATACGAAGAAATCAAATAATAATTGTAATGCGGGCAAAAGCGTAATATAATCATGGTATCAGAGGTGTTGAAATGCAGGTCAGGGATTTTGCTCAATATATGAGCCCGGGCAAAAAGGGCCATTTTATAGGAATAGGCGGCGTATCCATGGCGCCGCTCGCCATGGTCCTGGCGGGCAAAGGCTTGGATATACGCGGCTCGGACATGAACGACAGCCCCGCTCTCGATACTCTCAGAGAGAGCGGGATAAAGGTTTTCGTCGGGCACAGGGCTGAGAACGTCGACGGCGCCGATTTCGTCGTGCGTACCGCCGCGGCTCACGACGACAATCCGGAGGTGGAGCGGGCGAGACGGCTCGGCATACCGGTATTTGAACGCTCTCAGGCCTGGGGCGCCATTTCGGAAAACTACGGCAGCTCCGTATGCGTGGCGGGGACCCACGGCAAGACCACCACGACCGCCATGGTCACGCATATTTTCATGAAGGCCGGCAAAGACCCCACGGTGATGATAGGCGGAACGCTGCCTCTGCTCGGCTCCGGTTACCGCGTGGGCGGAGGAGATACGATAATCCTCGAGTCATGCGAGTATTATAATTCGTTCCACAATTTCTTCGCCACGACGGCGGTCATACTGAACGTGGACAACGATCATCTGGACTTTTTCGGAACGGAGGAAAATATCAGGGCGTCGTTCAGGACCTTTGCCGGCAAGGTGCCGGATAACGGCTGGGTCGTCGCGAACGCCGACGACGAAGGCTGCCGCGCCGCGCTGAAGGGGCTTGACAGGCGCATAGTCACCTTCGGCATGTCCCCCGAGGCCGATATGAGAGCGGAAAACCTCGCAGAGGGGAAGACGCCGTCGTTCGACGCGGTATTCAGGGGCGAAAAATATGCGCATATCGAGCTGAACGTCAGCGGACGGCACAACGTATACAACGCTCTCGCCGCGTGTGCCGCGGCATATCTCAACGGGATAGACGGGAAGACCGCCGAGGCCGGTCTTGAGGAATTCAAGGGCACAGGCCGCAGGGCGGAGTTCAAGGGCAGCTTCAACGGCGCGGACGTTTACGACGACTATGCGCATCACCCCAGGGAGCTCCGGGCCCTTCTCGACGCCGTGGACACGATGGGATACAGGCGCGTGCTCTGCGTATTCCAGCCGCACACCTACAGCCGCACCAAAGCGCATTTCGACGCCTTCGTAACTCAGCTCAAAAGGCCCGACAAGGTATTTCTTGCCGAGATATACGCCGCCCGCGAGAAAAACACCGACGGGACCTCGTCGAAGCAGCTTGCCGACAAGGTGCCGGGCGCGTTTTTCTCGGCCGATTTCGGCGAGCTTGCCGAAGCGGTGCGCCGGGAGGCCGGACCGGGAGACGTAGTGCTCACCGTGGGCGCGGGAGATATCTATAAGGTCGGCGAAATGCTGCTGAAAAGAAAATGACCGGCCCGGCGAAGAGCGCGGACCGGCAGGCTCGGCGGCTTTGACGACGATTTGAGGCCGCGGTGATTTCACCGCGGCCTGAATAAAATACGCGGGTCGTTTCAGGATCTCGTGAGGAGCAGAATGAGTCCCGCTCCGACAAACAGGAAAACCACGTTCAGCAGCAGCCCCACCACGCCGCAGGTCATGCCCGCGGCGGCGAGGGATTTCTTTTCAACGGGAGATTTGTAGGCGATTATTCCCGATATCAGCGAGACGGCGGCGCATACCGCGCCGATCGGCTTGTTTATGAAGCACAGCACTATCGAGGCTGCGCCGAGAAGCAGAGATATTACGGAAACGGTCTTCATATCAATAACCTCCCGGTCAAATGTCGGTATTTCGAAATCAACTGATAATGATTATAAATGCAATAAATGATTTTGTCAATCATTCACGGATATGCATTTGAGCAGCGCGCCGGCCGGGGGAGAGGGATCGCCCGCGGTGCGGCGGGCAAATTGACGTCGGGAGGGATAAAATGACTGTCGCTGTTGTGGGAGGCGGAGCGTCCGGACTTATGGCCGCGATCAGAGCGGCCGGTAAGCCGGGAAAGCAAGTGGTGATCCTGGAGCGTCAGTCAAGAGTGGGACGGAAGCTGGCGGCGACCGGGAACGGACGCTGCAATCTTACGAATATCAATATTTCCCCGGACAGATATCACGGGGGCGCGGATTTTGTCGTTCCGGCGCTGCAAAGGACGGACGCGGAGAGCGCGATAAGGCTGTTCGAGAGCCTCGGGCTGCTCTGCGCCGTCGAAGAGGACGGAAGGGTATATCCGTACACCGATCAGGCGAACAGCGTGGTAGACGTGCTGCGTTTCGCGGCCGCCGGCAGAGGCGTATCCGTACGGTGCGGCTGCGAGGTGCTCGGAGTCAGGCGCAGGGGAAAAGGCTTTGCGCTGGAAACGGCGGAGGAGACCGTCGCCGCGGACAAGCTTATCATTGCGTGCGGCGGAGCCGCGGGGGCCCGTCTCGGCGGAGGAATGAGCGGATACAGGCTGCTTGAGGCGCTGGGCCACAGCCGCACGGAGCTGAGGCCAGCTCTGGTGCAGCTGAAGACCGAGGGCGGTGAAACGCGAGCTTTGAAGGGCGTGAGAGCGGAGGCGGAGCTGAAGGTCATCGTCGGGGGACGCCCGGCGGCCGAAAAGCGCGGAGAGGTGCAGTTCACGGACTACGGGGTCAGCGGCCCGGCAGTGTTTGATATTTCGAGGGACGCGCTTTCCGGGAAGGATACGGAGATAGTCCTCGACCTGCTTTGCCGGCTCAGCGAGGAGGAGATATCGCACAGGCTGCTCAGACGCGCGGAGGAATGGCCCGGACTGAGCCTTGAAAACGCCTTTGCCGGGATGCTTCACAGCCGCCTGGGAGTAATGACGGTCAAACGCTGCGGAATGTCCCCGTCGGGACGGCTCGGAAACCTGACGGAGGACGGCGCGGCAAGGCTGGCGGCGTGCGCGAAGCATCTGAAAATGAAGGTGAGCGGCTCGATGGGCTTCGACGCCGCGCAGGTGACCGCGGGAGGCATACGCACCGACGAATTCGATCCGTACACGATGGAAAGCAGGCTGTGTCCCGGCCTGTATGCCGCGGGCGAGGTGCTGGACGTGGACGGCGACTGCGGTGGCTTCAATCTTCACTGGGCCTGGGCGAGCGGGCTTGCCGCGGGGGACTCGGTATGAGCCCGGATACCCGGAAAAAAGCAAAGCGGCCTCCGTCCGCGCGGGCTTGATTTCCGAGGAAAAACGGAGTATATTATCAATATAATCGGATGAAAGGAAATGAGGACACAATGGCTGAAAAAAGACGCCGCAGAACGGCCCAGGAGCTTATCGAGGATATCGAGAAGCAGATAGAGGCGGCGCGCGGAGAGATCGAAGCGCAGCAGGCAAAGCTGGAAGAGATAAAGAAAGGCACGGCGGCAAAGATCAAGGATCTGAAAGCGAAGATCAAAAAGCTCGAGAGCCGCAAGGAGAACCTGCTCAATCCCAAGCCCCGTACCGCCAGAGTCGGCATGAACAAGGTCATGGCCAAGGCCAAGGCTATGGGCATGTCGCCGAAGGAGATAGCGGAAAAGCTCGGCATAGACCTTTAATAAGCACGCGATCACCAGATAAATAAGCCCGTTCCGGAATTTGCTCCGGAACGGGCGTTTTGTTCGCGTTATTTTTGGACGTACCCGGCAAAAAAGCTTTTCATGGACGCCATCGCGTCGTGCAGGGTCTCAAGGTCGGGAAGGTATACTATCCTGAAATGATCCGGGGCGACCCAGTTGAAGCCCGTGCCGGCGGTGATGAGTATCTTGGTCTTTTTCAGCAGGTCGAGGGCGAACTGCGTATCGCTGCGGATGTGGAATTTTTCGATATCCATTTTCGGGAAAATATAGAAGGCGGCCTTGGGCTTTACCACGGAAATGCCGGGGATATCGTTGAGCGCGGAGTATATGTATTCCCGCTGCTCGTAGATACGTCCGCCGGGCTTCAGAAGCTCATCCGCGGACTGGTAGCCGCCGAGAGCCGTCTGAACTATGCTCTGTCCCGGCACGTTGGAGCAAAGCCTCATTTTCGCCAGCAGATTGAGCCCGTCGATGTAATCCTTCGCGCCGCGCTTGTCGCCCGCCAGGCACATCCAGCCGCAGCGGTACCCCGCAACGCGATGGGATTTTGAAAGGCCGTTGAAGCAGACCGTCATGAGATCCGGAGCGAGGGAGGCGAGCGCGACGTGCTTTTCTCCGTCCATAACGAGCCGGTCGTAGATCTCGTCGGCAAACAGCAGCAGGCGGTGCTCTCTGGCAATGCCGACGATCTGCTCGAGTATCTCCCTGGGATACAGAGCCCCGGTGGGATTATTGGGATTGATGACGACTATGCCCTTGGTGTTGGGCGTGACCTTGCCGCGCATGTCCTCGATGTCGGGATACCAGTCGGACTGCTCGTCGCAAAGGTAATGCACCGCCGTGCCTCCCGCAAGAGTGATCGCCGCGGTCCACAGCGGATAATCGGGGGAGGGGACGAGGATCTCGTCGCCCTTGTCGAGCAGACCCTGCATCGACATGGTTATGAGCTCGCTCGCGCCGTTGCCGGTGAATATATCGTCTATCCCGACGTTGGGTATGTTCTTGAGCTGGCAGTACTGCATGATGGCTTTGCGGGCGGAGAAAAGCCCGCGGGAGTCGGAATAGCCCTCGCTGTTCCGGAGGTTGTATATCAGATCGAGAACGATCTCGTCGGGCGCGGCAAAGCCGAAGGGCGC
Source organism: Clostridiales bacterium UBA1246 (assembly GCA_002308315.1). Classification (GTDB taxonomy): domain Bacteria; phylum Bacillota; class Clostridia; order Oscillospirales; family Oscillospiraceae; genus UBA1246. Next base: position 4,864 of record DBWE01000071.1, read on the forward strand.
GGGATTGCCGATGTTCAGCTTGGTTATCTTGCTGCCGAGGGCCTCCATGCGCTGGGCTTCATCCATTACGGGGCCGCGTATGTCATAGCAGACGTTGTCAAGCTTGCTCGATTTTGTGAATGTACGAGTACTGCCGTCCATTTTCATTTCTCCTTGNNATAATAAAAAACGCCTTGAGCCTGTAAGCTCAGGGCGAATAAGATCCGTGTTACCACCTGAATTCAGATGCGGCGCATCTGCACTCCGACCGGCGAAAAATGCCGGATCCCGTATAACGGCGGAAAGCCGTCAAAGCATACTCGGGCGCGTCACGGACGCGGCCCTTTGGGCTCTGCCGCTCGGGGAGGGCTTCAAAACGGGCGCTGTAAGGACTTGCACCGAACGTCCTCTCTCTGAACATGCGCGCCGGATCTACTCTTTCCCGTCAAAGCGTTTGTCATTATCGGTAACAGATATATTAGCATCATTGCCGCGCGTTGTCAACTGTTTTTCGCGGATAGGGCCGAAAGTGAAATAAAACTCGCTTTTCGGGGCTTCGGGAGGTATAATAAACAATAAAAACGGGAGTGGGGAAATACATGAGCTTTGACATGGACGCGTATCTGCGCAGGATAGGATCGCCCGATATGAACGGGAGCGACGAAGAGGTGCTCAGCCGCATGCATTTCGCGCATCTGACGCACATCCCGTTCGAAAANNATCGACGTGCTGAGGGGCCGCGGCATAGACGTTTCGCCTCAGGCCGTTTTCGACAAGCTCGTGACGGGACGGAGAGGCGGCTACTGCTTTGAAATGAACTGCCTGTTCTGTCTGGCCGCGCGGGGAGCGGGAATGAAAGCCGAGGGAGTGCTTGCCCGGGTAAACAGAGGCGGCGAGCTGGGCTTCGGCGGATACAGCCACAGAATGAACGTGGTCGAGCTGGGCCGGACGCGCTGGCTCTGCGACGTGGGCTTCGGAGGAGACGGCTTTGTCCGGCCCCTGCGCCTGGAGCCCGGAGAGGAGCAGAGCTCGCACGGGAACGTATACAGGATAGCGCGCTCCGATAAAACGGACTATACGGTCCAGATACTGAAGGACGGAAGCTTTGAGGATATGCTCGCCTTTGACGACAGACCGGCCAACGAGGAGGATTTCGTGATATCGAGTTTTTATACCTCGGAGCATCCCCACTCCGTATTCAGACACGCGCTCATGCTGAACATCTACACCGACGACGGGAGATACTCGGTGTTCGCCGACGAGCTTACGGAGCGTAAGGGCGGGAGCGCCGTCCGGCGGACTCTGGACCGTGAGAAAATGGCCGAGGCCGTCCGGAAGTATTTCGGACTGTCGCTCGAGTGACGCCCCGCGGGCGCGCTCAGCCGCGGGTGACGTTGGAGGAGATATCCGCGAAAGCCCGGGCCGCCTCCATGTAAAAGTCGCCGCAGCGGACTATATCCGACAGAGACAGCACGCCGCACAGCCGCCCGTCGCGCACCACCGGAAGACGGCGTATCTTTTCCCGGCTCATGAGCTCGGCCGCTTCGGAGGCCTCGGCGTCCGGGGAAACGCTGACCACGCGCTCGCTCATTATTTCTCCGACGCAGGTGCCTTCGGGATCTCTGCCCGCCGCAACGCAGCGAAGCACGATGTCCCTGTCGGTGATCATGCCGGACAGCCTTCCGTCGGCGTCCGTTACGGGAAGAGCTCCGATATTGCGCCGGCTGAGCAGCCGCGCGGCAGAGGCGACGCTGTCGTCGGTCTGCACGGATACCGGTGAGGCGATGACGAGCTCGCTGATTTTCATGCGATTACCTCCCGAAAAATATTTACAGTGGGATTATCTGCCGGAGAGGAAAGAATTATACAGTGGAACGAAACGAATTCATGGAAGAGGCCCTGAAGCTCGCGCGCATGGCGGAGGCGGAGGGAGAGGTGCCGGTGGGCTGCGTGGTGGTAAAGGACGGAGCCGTTATAGGCCGCGGACGCAACCGCAGGGAAAGAGAGCAAAACGCCCTCGCTCACGCGGAGATAGAGGCCATTGCCGACGCCTGCGCGGCCGAGGGCGCCTGGAGACTCGGCGGATGCGCCATTTACGTTACGCTGGAGCCGTGCCCGATGTGCGCCGGAGCAATAATAAACGCGAGGATAGACAGAGTGTATTACGGGGCGAGAGACCCGAATACGGGCTCCTGCGGAAGCGTGATAAACCTGTTTGAGGAAAACTACGGATTCAGGCCGAGAATATACGGCGGAATAATGGAAAACGAGTGCGCGGAGCTGCTCAAAGATTTTTTCAGGGACTTGCGGCAGTAAGAAAAAAGATGTATAATATACGTTAAAAATCACGGAGCGAAAACCGGGAAAAGAATACGGAAAAACGGATC